>DATKZW010000282.1:0-5163 GCA_035527775.1 Sumerlaeia bacterium
ACCATCCACCGCGACGCCATACAACTTGAGCCCCACTCCCCCGAACCCGACCACGAACGCGACCCAATGGACGACGAAGAAATCGCCCGCCTCATCAAGCTCCTTGATGCCAGTGAAGGGGACGAACAAGACGAGCACGAACCTCACGACGAAGAGGCCCCGCGCCGCCTTGCCCCGCCGCCCGACGATCAACCCCTCGAAGAAGACGGCGATGGACCCGGTAACTGCTAGACTCCCATCGTCCGGGTCACTCCCGGGCCCCTCAAAGCGCCCCCTTCAGGGAGCCCGCGAGACGCTTTCATCGTGCAGCACGACGCTGTTGTCAGGATTGCGTCCCAGCTTGGCAGGGGCGTCCGCCAGGGAAAAGGCAACGCCCGAATCCGGTCCCTTTGTCACGATGAACTGGGGCATGTGACGTCCTTCCGGGGGCAAGGCGCCCGCGCGCGCCTCACCTGAGAGTTCACAGTTTCGGGCGGACATCTTCATTCCGTCGCACTTGCCCGCTCGTTTCCATTTTACGATCGAGGAGAGCGCCGCGCCACAGAAAAGCGCGAAATGAGCGCAGCCGCCGGCCGCCGTTGCGGCACGCAGACTGCCAGGCTCGCGCTTTCCTCTTGAGGTCGCCTTCCCTCGATGTCACACTCGAAGACGCCACGTCCGGGACGGCGGACATCGGGTGAGGATCGTTACTCATGGGTGAGGGATCAAGCGCTCTTGCCAGACGAGGCGACGCCCAAGACGGCTGGACGTCTTCTTGGCGTCCCGCCGTTCCGAAACAACTGTCGGACCTGACGCGCCGCCTCGCCGAGCGCGCCCTCGCGGGCGAGCACGGGCGGAGCATGGCGAACGCCGATTTCGAGTTGGACGAACGGGAGGTCGCGGATCTCTCGCCCAATATGCGTTACGCCCGAGCCGCGCAGCTCGTTGCGGAAAACGCCCCGTTGCGGATTCTGCCCGGCGAGCGGATCGTCGGATCGGCCACCTTGCTCGAAGCGCCGCAACACCAAACACCCGTTGCGGCCGTCGGCGGCACGAGTCATACTACCATCGGCTTCCATCGCGTTCTCAAAACGGGCTACGCCGGACTGCGCAAGCAGATCGCCGAGCGCTTCGCTCGCGGCGGCTCGGAGACGCACAGCCGAGGGCGGCTGTGCCACAATACCGGCGGCTCGGAGACGCACAGCCGAGGGCGGCTGTGCCACAACACCGGCGGCTCGGAGACGCACAGCCGGGGGCGCGTGCGCCACAATGCCGCCGCGTCTTCAGAGGGCCAGGAGGACCTGCTCCGCGCGATGGAGATGTGCCTCGACGCGGCGGCGACCTGGCATCGGCGCCACCTGGATCTGCTGGCGGAACTCGCGGAAGGTTCCGTCGGCGAAGAACGCGCCACCTACCTGTGCGTGCGCCAAGCGCTCGAAAGAGTCCCCGAGAACCCGCCTGAGACGTTTCATGAAGCCGTTCAGTCGCTCTGGTTCATGTACGCCTTTCAGCGTCTCATGGGCAACTGGTCGGGCATCGGGCGGATCGACGAAATGCTCGGTCCCTACCTGCGGCGCGACCTCGAGGCGGAACGCCTGACCCTCGACGAGGCGCGCGAAATCCTCGCGCAGTTTTGGATCAAGGGCTGCGAGTGGATCGGCGCGCCGTGCGTCGGCGAGAGCGGCGACGCGCAGTTCTACCAGAACATCATCCTCAGCGGCGTCGACGCCGACGGCGCGGACGTCACGAACGAGGCGACCTACCTCATCCTCGACATCGTCGAGGAACTCCACATCAGCGATTTCCCCATCGCCGTGCGGATTCATTCCGAGACGCCCGATCGCCTGCTGCGTCGCGTGGCCGAGGTCCAACGCCGCGGCGGCGGCATCGTGGCGCTCTACAACGAAGAAGTCGTGATCGACGGGCTTGTCCAGTTCGGCTATCCGCTCGAAGAAGCCCGAACCTTCACGAACGACGGCTGCTGGGAAGTCCTGATTCCCGGCAAGACGAATTTCGCCTACGCCCCCTTCGACATGCTCGCTCTCTTGCAGGGGACGCTCGGCCTTCACGATGGCTCGCAGCCGGCGCCGGATTACGCCGATTTCGAGGACCTGTACCGAGCTTTTATCGAGACGGCGGCCAAGCGCGTCGACCAGCATCACGCCGAGGCCGACGGCTTTGCCCGCGGCGGTCCTCCCGCGCCGCTCCTTTCGCTCTTCGTCGAGGACTGCATCGGGAAGGGGCGCGGCTACCACGACCGCGGTGCGCGCTACAACGTTCTCGCGCCGCACGCGGGAGGCATGGCGAACGCGGCCGACAGCTTGCTCGTCATCAAGAAGCTGATCTACGACGAGAAGTTCCTCTCACTCCCGGAGTTCATCGAAATCCTCCGTTCGGATTGGGATGGCCAGGAGCCGCTCCGACGGCTGATTCTGGACCGCTTCGAGTTCTACGGAAACGACGACGACGAAGCCGACGGCATGATGGAGCGCCTGTTCAACGACTATACGGACCTTGTCGGGCGCGTCCGCGAGCGCGAGGGCGTCTTGCGCCCGGCCGGGATCAGCACCTTCGGCCGCGAAATTGGCTGGCGGACCTCGCGCAAAGCGTCGCCCGACGGTCACCGCATGGGCGAGATTCTGGCCACCAACTTCTCCCCCTCACCCGGCGCGGACCGCCACGGCCCGACCGCCGCGGTCAAGTCCTACTGCAAGATGGACTTCACGCGCGCCCCGAACGGCGCGACAATCGAACTGAAGATCGACCCCGCCAGCGTGAAAGGCGACGCGGGCCGCGACGCCCTGGTCGCCCTGATGCGGAGCTTCGTCCAACTCGGCGGCTTCTACATGCACGTCGACGTCGTGGACTCGGCCACGCTCCAGGACGCCCAGCGCCATCCCGAGAAATACCCCAACCTTCCGGTCCGCATTTCCGGCTGGTCCGCCCGCTTCGCCACGCTGAGCAAAGAGTGGCAGGACATGGTCATCGCGCGCACGCAGCATATTTGCTAGGGGTCGTCTGGAAACCTCCTCGGAAGAATCGGCTTCACATAGTCAGTCGCGGCGCTCCCAAGTCTGCCGCAAGAGGCGCGTCGGCGGGTTGGGCGGGCGAAACTGCCAGGTCCACGACTCACTGACTAGCATGCAGATGAGCATCGTCGGGAACTGGACCGGGTGGCGCAGAAGCGTCGGCGCGCAGCTGAACGCGATCTTCGTCCCCTTCCGCGATCGCAAGGTCCGTCTCACCCGCGCCAGCCATTCCTCGGAAGTCAGGCGGCAGTCCTCGGTCCCGTCCACCTCCTCGGCCAAGTTGAAGAGGCCTTCGGCGCCGCGCTGAAACTGCCCGAGCTCCGGATACCATCCCCCAAAGCTCCGGGCCAGCAGGCCGTAGTGGAATCTGTCTGATCCCTTCGGAAAAAAGAAGGGATTCCGCAGAAGATCCTTCGGGTCCGGACGTCGCACGAAGTGAAGCGTCGTGTTGGCGAACCGGCGCGTCGGCGACCGGGGATCGAGCACGCGATGAATCGTCGCGAAGAAGTTGCGGTAGATCGCGTCCGCTCTTCCTTCGGCCGCGTCCATCGGTTGAACGAAGTGCTCCATCGAACCGTTGGCGATCACCCCGTCGAACCCTGCGTCCCACTCCTTGCCCAGAGCCTTGTAGTTGATGAGGCGCACGTCCAGGCCCCGCTCCCGGCAATGCCTCGCCTGCACGGGGGAAAGCGTGATTCCAACCCCGCGAGCCCCGCGCTCGCGCACGCGGTCGAGCACGGTCCCGTAGCCGCAGCCGACCTCCAGGATGCGACTGCCGGGGCCGCACCGGATCTGATCGAGCAGATAGTCGTGCTGGTTCAACTGGGCCTCGTCAAATGGCGTGCCGGCGTCGCCCTTGTAGATCCCCTCGCTGAGGTCAAAGAAACCGCACTTGGGAAGGAACTTGTCCAACGCCGAATAGCACGTCACAACGGACCGCGTCGACCGGCCCGCCGCTGAGGATGCCGCTTCGGCTGCAAGAGTGGAACCGGGAGTCATCGCGTTAACCTCCTCTCGGCCGGTTTGAGCCGTCGCGGAATGATCGGCAACCGCGACATCTGACCCAAAGCCGTTCTCTCCTCGCTGGTAAATCGGGGCTGTCCGATCATCTCCTCGCGGTCGCCCCTCAGTCTCCAGTAAAACGTCGCACAAGCAATGCAATGGCAGAGAGGCGCTGGATGAGGCCAAATAGTCCTGCCGCCCAAGGAGCGCGGCAGGCGAGAAGCGCGAGGACCCGCGGGGCCTTCTTCGAAAAGGCCGAGACGGCCGGAAAGGGCTCGGGTTGCCGGGCAAGTGGGGCAAGACCGCATATCGCAAGTCTAACCCCGATCGCCCCGATGGACGACTCAGCCGCCCACGAGGCCGTGGAGGCGCGGGACGGGGAGTTCGCCGCCGAAGTACATGATGTCGCCGCCGCTGCGCGTGCCGTTGGTCGGGTCGTAGATGGGGTCGACGTACGACACGCCGAGGGGCGTGTCGCCGTCGCCGGGCCACAACACCAAGTGGGGCCCGTGGCTCCCGCCGTAGATGCCGACGCCGCGCACGTAATCGGGCCCCCAGGAGCAAAGGTAGAAGCCGCGCGTGGGACGGTCCATGCAGTCGGGGCTCTGCGCCTTCATGGCCGCTCCCCAGCCGAGTTCGAAGTTGAAGTACTCGTAAGTGCCGTCGTAGTGTTCGATGGATTCTTCCCGCCCGGGCGGGTTGAAGACGTCCATCAGGTGGACGGTGGTCATGTAGGCGACCGGCGTGGTCAGTTCGACCGCGTAGCCGATCCAGAACTTGTACACCGGCGGGATCACGTAAATGCCTCTGGGCACAGGGTAGTGGTTGTTGTCGACCAAGTAGGCTTCGAGTCCCGTGGCAAGCGAGCGCATGTCGACTTTGGTGCGCGAAACCTTCGAGCGCGTCTGGGCCTCGAGGAAGTTCGGCACGGCGATGGCCGCCAAGATCGCGATAATGGCCACCACAATCAGCAGCTCGATGAGGGTGAACCCACGGCGACTTCTCATCTGTCTCTCCCCCTTGTGCGAGGCGGCGGACCTCGGCGTGGGCGGCGCCACCGCCTGGGCCGGACGGGCCCCCGCGCAGGTTCCCTTGCCGCCGCCGACCCGGCGCTACTGACCCATGACCGAGCCTCTCAGTTCTCCTACGCAGC
>DATKZW010000283.1:0-6034 GCA_035527775.1 Sumerlaeia bacterium
GCAGGCGGCGCGGCGAAAGCCGCAACGCCGGAGGCCGTTGGCGCCGGCGGATGGGGTCCGTGAGCCGTGCGCTCGCGCGATGCGGACGGGGTCCGTGAGCCGGAATGAGCGGGCGGGGTGACATCCGTTTCGCCTTGCTTCACGGGCGGTTCAAAAGGCCTGGATCTCACGTAGTTCGCGCCACAAACCGAGATGGTTAAGACGGGCTTCCTGCGCTCCCTCTTCGGGCCGGGGATTATGCAGTCTCCGTCCCACTGCGCCAATTCCACTCGATGCCCGAGCGCCGCCAACTGCGCCAAGGCGCGGGCCAGGTCCGCCATTCCCGATCGCTTGCCGCGAGAGGCGTCCAGCGCGATAGCTTCGTGGTCGCGCTTCCCAAGGATCGCCTGGACCAGACCCGTGAGGGTGGCGCCGGGACCGACCTCCAGGAAGGTCCGCACGCCCAGTCCATACATATTCTCGATCTCACGAACGAACTCGACCGGGCTGGCCAGCTGACTCGCGAGGAGATCCCGCGCCTTTCTGGGAGCGGCTGGGTATTCTCCGCCGGTCACGTTGGAGAAGACCGGGAATCTCGCTCTGGAGAACCTCACCTCCTGGAGCGCTTCAAGGAACGGTCCCCGGGCGGGCGTCATGTGCGCGCTGTGGAAAGCGGCGGGAACGGACAGGCGCGTCGCGCTCACGCCGCGCTCTCCAAAATCTCCCGCGGCTTTGTCAATCTCCTTCGTCGTCCCGGAAAGAACGAACTGGTTAGGGGCGTTCTTGTTCGCAACGGTGAGATCGAGTTTCGCTTCCTCGATGACGCGCTCCACGGTTTCCAGGCCGGCGCGTACGGCCAGCATCGCGCCTTTGGCCTCGCCGCCGCTCGAGGCCATCAGCCGGCCGCGCAGGACAGAGAGTCGGTGCAGCGCCCGGGAGTCGAAACGACCCGCGGCGCACAGGGCCGGCAGCTCGCCGTAGCTGTGGCCTGCAAAAGCCTCGGGTTCCACTCCGAAGCGGGCCAGCACGCCGAGAGCGCCCATGCTGACCACGCCGATTGCGGGTTGCGCCACGTTCGTGGCGCGAAGGACTTGCTGGTTGGCCTCCGCCGTCTCGGCGTCAAAGGCCGGGACCGGGAAGATCAGGTCGCTCAGGCGTCGGCCGACGGCGTCAGTGAGGCCGTCGGAGGGATCCCGTGCGGCGTCCTCCACAGCCGGGGGCGGCTGTGCCACACTCCCAAGTGGAAACGCCTGGTTCGCTTCGGCCAGCGCGTCGAGCATCTCGGGAAAGACGCAAGCCAAGTCGCGCATCATGCCGGTCCTCGTGCCGCCTTGACCCGGGAACAGAGCGGCGAGTTTGCCCGACGGGGCGCCCGAACCGTACCACGCGCCGCCCGGCAGGCTCCAGCGGACGCCGACGGGGTCGGTGAGCGTGAGCGAAGTGGCACGGGCATCCTGCCCGTGGATTCCTGCCGGGTCGGAGGATTCGAGTCTCGCACAAGCGTCTTCGAGAAGCTTGGCCAGATCCGTTTTTTCGCGTTCGGCGACGATCAGCAGACGACACGGATCGTCGATCCGGAAGGCGGCTCGCAGCTGGGCGGCGCAGACGCGGAGATCGTCCCATTTCGGGGGCGCCGAGAAAGCCCGAATCGTTTTCGCCAGAGCGGGAGGGCTCTTGGCGGAGAAGGCGAGAATCTGCACATCGCCGTCCCAGTCAACATGGTCCTTCTGATTGCCATGTTCCTCGAGAAGGCAATGAAAATTGCTTCCCCCAAACCCGAAGGAGCTCACGGCCGCGCGGCGCGGATGCTCCGCGCGGGGCAGCCATGGGCGCTTCTCGGTATTCACATAGAACGCCGTTCTGTTATTGCGAAGCGGCTCGGCGGGCTTCTCAACTTTGATCGTGGGCGGGAGAACCTTGTGATGGAGAGCGAGAGCAATCTTGATGAGCCCCGCCATGCCGGCCGCCGCCTTTGTATGGCCGATCTGCGATTTCACGGCCCCCAGTGCGCACCACGGCGTTTTGCCGTTCACGCGGACGGGGTCCGTGAACTGGCTGTAAACGTCGGTGAGGGAGGCGATCTCGGCCGTGTCCCCCGCGACGGTCCCCGTTCCGTGCGCTTCGACGAGTTCGATGGTGTCGGGAGTCATCCCGGCCACTTCGTAGGCGCGCCGCAAGGCCAGAGCTTGCCCCTCGGAGCTGGGCGCGTAGATGGCCAGCCCTTTCCCGTCGCTCGAGGAGCCGATGCCCCGGATCACGGCGTAGATCCGGTCGCCGTCCCGCTCGGCGTCCTCCAGGCGCTTCAGGACGGCCACGCCGAGACCCTCCCCGAGGGTCGTTCCGTCCGCCTTGTGATCGAACGGCCGCGCGTCGCCGGTTGGGGATAGGGCGGGCGTCTTGCTGAAACACATGTACATGAAGATGTCATTGAACGCGTCCATCCCGCCCGTGATCGCCATGTCGGCGCGGCCCATGGCGAGCTCCATCGCCGCCATCTCGACGGCGCTCAGCGCGCTGGCGCACGCCGCGTCGACGACGCAGTTCGTCCCTCCCAGGTCCAGATGGTTGGCGATACGCCCGGCCACGACGTTGCCGAGGAGTCCTGGGAAGGACGCCTCTTGCCAAGGCACGTAGGACTCGGAAATCCGGCGAACCACGTCCTCGGTGACGTCGTCCGCCACTCCGGCGTCTCTCAGCGCCTGGCGCCAAATCGGGTGGCCCAACCGGGCGCCCAGGGGGATGACGAGTCCCAGTGTGCCGGTCACGCCGAGAATGCAGCTGACCCGTTTGCGATCGAACTCACGCCCCCCCGGCCCATAGCCGGCGTCGCGGAGAGCCTGGCGTGCGACGATCAATCCGAGCAGCTGCGTGCTATCCGTCGCCTCAATGGCGTTGGGCGGGATCCCGAACTCCATCGGATCGAAGTCAACGGGACTCAGGAATCCGCCGCGACAGGCATAGGTCATGTCGGGAGCTTTGGGGTCGGCGCTGTAATAGCTTTCCGGGTCCCAATGCGTCGGGGGCACCTCCGTGATGGCGTCCACCCGGTTGCAGATGTTGGCCCAGTACATCGTGAGGTCGTCCGCCTTGGGGAAGAGGCACCCCATTCCCACGATGGCTACGGCGCGGATGGGGTCCGCGGGGCGGATGGGGTCCGTGAACGGGTCCTTCGTCAACTCTATCGCTCCTCCTCACGGACCCGGTCCGCGATCATCTCGAGCGTCAAAGGCCGAACTGACAGCGTCTCACGTCCCAGGTCGCAGCCTTGAGACCGAGCGACATTTGCGCGGAGAAGAACCGCGGCGCCGTAAAGGATATTCATCGCCACCGTGACAACCCGGCGATTCTCCGGGCGCTCCAGAAACGAGCCCTTCGCCCACTCGTTGAACGCCCCCATGGCCGGACCGCACCAGATCTGGTAGTCGATCCGGCGAGAGGCATCCCCTGAGTTGGCCCATCGGGGCGACTGCCCGAGGTACCAGCGGAACACCAGCGCCATCTTATGCTTCGCGTCCTTTTCCGCCCGCTCGACTTGTGCGCGATCTCGCTGGAGGAAAAACTCGCGCGTACGGTTCCAGATCTCTTCCAGCGGCCCCTTGAAGACGGCCTTTTCCAGCGTGGCGCGGTCAGACGCTTTGATGTCGTCCAGACTGGCGCAAGACTGGTAGATCTCGTAAAGCTTCGCCGCCCGCATGGGGAACATGGTTCCCCGTTTGAGCACCTGGACGTTCACGCCCATCTCGAACATGTCGGCCGCCGGCGCCATCGCCACATCGGCCTGCCCGGCTTCGGCCAGCATTTGGCGCGCGGCGTCGGAGGCGCCCGACTCGATGCAGGCCTGGTTGACCGAACCCGTCAGCACGTAGGCCGCCCCCATGGCGAAGGCCGCGGCCGCCGAGGCGGGCGTGGCGATCCCCCCCGCCAGACCCACCCGCAACGGGCGGTCGTAATTGTACTGTTCCTGCATGCGGTCGCGCAAGGCCAGCATGGTGGGCAACAGGGTCAGTGCGGGGCGGTTGTCCGTGTGTCCCCCCGAGTCGGCCTCGGCCGTCAGGTCCTGGGCCACTGGCACACGGGAAGCCAACCGCGCCTGTTCTTCGGTGATATCGCGGGACTGGACGAGTTCCCTCAGGAAGGACTCGGGAGGCGGCGCCAGGAATTTCGACGCCACTTCGACCCGCGAGACCTTCGCGATGACGCGGTTGGGCGTCACGATTGCTCCGTCTCCCTCAGCAAGTGAGCGGCGGGCATTGTGGCGCAGCCGGCCTCGGCTGTGGGGGTCCGCGAGATGGATGCCGTGAACGCGATACCGCACGAGGGGAAGCGTCAGACCGAGATAAGCGGAGGCCTCAACCAGCCGCACACCCCGCCTCAGGTACAAGTCGACCGCGCCAGCCTCGAGATCCGGTTCGTTCGGGCTATGCAGGAGGTTGAAACCAAAGGCTTTATCCCCAAGAGCCCGAGTGAGGCGGTCGATTGCCGCCTCCACCTCCCCGAGCAGCAGTCCCCCCGCGCCGAAGAAGCCCAGCATTCCGGCGCCGCTCATGGCCTCGACCATCTCACACGAGGCGATCCCATTGGCCATCGACCCAGCCAGATAGGGGTAGCGGATGCCCAAGTCCTTGCAGAAGGCGGGATCGCCCAGGTTCTCCAGACGAATCGCGGGAACGTGAATGCACGCAGGCGGTCGTCCACCCCCGCTCGGGCCCGTGCGCTCACGGACCCCACCGACCCCGTCCGCGTCGTCCGTGGAAACGGGCTCACCAACCCGGGCGGCCTCGTCCGTCGAAGCCAGCGACAGGGCGCCGTCGCGGACCATAAGGCGCAAAGGTCGATGAATGTGCGCGATCTCCTCGCGCACGGCCGCCAGATCGTGCGGACGGGGTTCTCGAGCCGGTCTTTGGCTGCTGCCAATCAAGATCATCTCGCCGGGCAGTTGATCGACGGGCCACGAAACGGGGCGGCCCCGTGTGCCGCCTCTTCCCGGAGGGGGAGGCGCGCAACAATACGCAGGTCCCCGCGGGAGAAGGCGGACGGGGTCCCCGAAAGAGATGGGACCTCACCCCCTTCGACCCCGGTCGCGGCACGGCCGGTCAATATCGCCGCTTTCGGGCGATCTGTCAAGCATTCTGCGGACGGGGTCCGCAGGCAGGGACTTGCGAAATGGGCTTTCTTCTAGTGCCGGCGAGACGCCAGCGCTATATTTGCCGCGCCGGACGGCTCTTCCGATCATGGGGTGGAGAAGCCCCTCGGGACTCGATCTCGACACGAAACGGAGCGCTTTCCCCACGCTCTTGGGGTAAAGGAGCTTTTCGACCTTAAGAACAGAGCGTCAGTGGGCGGCTTATCCCTTTCGCAAGTCCCTCATGTCGTCGCGCGGCGGCCATGTCGTCATCTCGCACCCGCGCCCGGCGCTGCCATGAAAATACTTTGACATGTTGGCGAAGTCGCCTGTATAACGGCGCCTGATCCATACCTGTCTTGGCCGGGCGCCTGGAGAGCGCGCGAAGACCGAGACGATGCCACGCCGGAGGGAGGGATTGACAGATGACTCAGCTGCTGCAAGTCTATCAGTGCCAGGTGTGCGGGAACACGGTGGAAGTCGTCCGTGCCAAGGCCGGCACTCTGGTGTGCTGCGACCAGAACATGACGCTTCTCGAGGAGAACTCGACCGACGCGGCCCAAGAGAAGCACGTCCCCGTTGTCGAAGACACGGACGACGGCGTCCTCGTCACGGTGGGCAGCGTCGCCCACCCGATGACCGAAGCGCATTTCATCGAGTGGATCGAGGTTAACGCGGACGGGCGTTCCTGCCGAGAGTTTCTCAGCCCGAATGACGCTCCGGAAGCCGTCTTCCACGTCGACGCGGGCGACGTCACGGCCCGTGCGCTCTGCAATCTCCACGGCTTGTGGAAGGCGTGACGTTCCAGGAGATCGCGAAGGCGGATCCGCCGCGAGTGGGCCGCGCAGCGGGGCGGGGCGCCTCTTGCGGGTGAGTGTTCTCGCGGAGTATTCGGGGAGAAAGAGACGGTGGAGTTCCAATCGATAGAGGACG
>DATKZW010000284.1:0-6257 GCA_035527775.1 Sumerlaeia bacterium
TCGTATAGAGATAGCCGTCGTCCTCTTGCGCGGCCGCAATCTTCGCAATCACGTCGTCGAGATATGCGTCCAGTTCGGGATCATACTCGATCTGGAGCGCGTAGGCCGCGCCTTCGATCACCTTGTAAACGTCCGAGTCGTTGAAATAGATCCCTTCGAAGGGGCCTTCCGCCAGGCCCCCCGCTTTCGCGAAGTTGCTGACGCGTCCCGTCTCTTCGCACTTCTTGAAGCAATAGGGGATCGTCACCTTACGGCAGGTCTCCAAACGCGCTCCCCACAACCCGCCCTCGATCTCTACCGCCGTGAACGACACGGGCTGGATCGGGTAGTCGGCTGTGCGAGCGGTCTCCTTTCTCTCGGGAAGCCAAGTCGCACAACCTTGCGCGAGCAGCAGACCTCCCCAAACGGCGCAGTGCGCGAGACGGTTCACGGCGGGTCTCCTCTTCAGTGGGCTGCACTCTGGACAACTCTCTGGGCTGCACTCTGGACAACTCTCTCGGCGCGGGACGCGCCGTCTCCGCATCGAACTCCGCCCCCTGACCCCTGACCCTAATCTCCCCCCACCACGTCCGCCAACCCCACGTCAATAAACTGCCCCCCTTGCGTCTGATGGCAGTGAACGGCGAGGAAGTTCGCGCCCGCCTTGAGCGCCTTGCGGGCCTCCTGGTCCAACGGGACAAGAACGTACGAGCTCGTGTATCCCTTTTGCTCCGCAACGAGCTGGCCGTTGATGTAGATCTCGGCGTCTTCGTCGTGGTGCACGCGCAAGTTCAGATTGGAGAACTCCAAGTCTTTCAGCTCAAAAGTGCGCCGGATCCAAATGTCGGACTCGCTCCATTCCGTTCCGATGACGGCGCCGGGCGTCGACTTCGCGCCGAAGCCGCCGGGTCCTTGCTTCCACGAGGAATCGTCGAAATCCGCGAGTTCCCAGCCCGCGGCGGGCTTCTTCGTCGTGTAGCGCCACGTTTGCTTCTTCTGTTGCGAGGTCGGTACGACCGTATGGAGGACCGGGGGCGGCAGGTACAGTTTGCGGGTCGCTTCGGCGACGCGGTCGGCGTCCATCTTGACCATCGCGCGGTCGTAGGTCATGAGGCCGTTCACTTCCACCTCGACGTCGGTCGTTTGCGTGTAAATGGCGGCGCAAAGCCCCTCGCCGATCAGGAAACCCAGCTTCTTCAGAAGCTCTTCATACGCCGCCGTCAATTCCTCGGAAGTCTTGAAGCTGCGGTATCCCCAGCCCTTCTCGCGCCACATGTGGCCCGGGACCGGAAGCCCCAAGCCGCCGAACTCGCCGAGCACGGCGGCGCGCGCGACTTCATTCGGCGGCTTGGCCGGGCCCGGATAGGCGTGTACGTCAACGACGTCGCCCACGCCGCGGTCGGCCCAACCGCTGGCGTTGTTCACGAGACGCGTCGGATCGCAGCTCTTGATCCATGTGGCGAGGCGCTCCGTGTCGTACTGGCCCCAGCCTTCATTGAAGGGAACCCACATGACGATGCTGGGGTGATTCTGGAAAGCGTCGATCACGCTCTTCAGTTCCCGTTCGAACTCGCGCGCGGCTTGGGGACCGGCGCTGGCGCCGCTCGGCATGTCCTGCCAGACCATCAGCCCTAGCTTGTCGCACCAGTAGTACCAGCGGGCGGGCTCGACTTTGACGTGCTTGCGCGCCGCGTTGAAACCGAGCTTCCTCGTGGCCTCGACGTCGTAGCGCAGCGCCTCGTCCGTCGGCGCCGTGTAAAGTCCGTCCGGCCACCATCCCTGGTCGAGGGGGCCGCACTGGAAGATCGGCTTGTTGTTCAGACAGATGCGCGTGACGCCTTCGCGGTCTTTCCCCAACGCGATTTTTCGCATGCCGAAGTAGCTGCCGACCTCGTCCACCTTCTTCCGCCCCCGTTTCAGAGCAACGCGCAGATCGTAGAGAAAAGGAGAATCGGGCGACCAAAGCTTCGGGCTTCTCAGCTGGATCTCGAGCGGCTTTCCGATCGCGCCGCTTGCCGAAGCCACTGCCGTCTCCCCTTCCAGGGCGAGGGCCTCAACGACGTCGTCCTCTTCCGTTCCCCTCCCCTGGACCGTCAGTTGCAGGGCGCCGGCGCTTACGTCGGCCGTCATTTTCAGCCCGTCGATTGACGCCAGAGGCACGGGCTCGAGCCACACCGTTTGCCAGATGCCGGTGACGGACGTATACCAGATGCCGCCAGGCTTGTTGACCTGTTTGCCGCGAGGCTGAAAGCCTTCGTTCACCGGGTCCCACACGGCGAGCGTGATTTCCTGAGCGCCTTCCTTCTTCAAGGCGCTCGTGACGTCGAAAGCGAAGGGGTCGTATCCGCCGCAATGACGGCCCACTTCCTGTCCGTTCACCCAGACGGTTGTCTCCCAATCCACGGCGCCGAAGTGGAGAAGCGCTCGTTTCCCCCGCCATTTCTTCGGCAGCTCGAAGGAACGGCGGTACCAGAGCCGATTCTCCTTCCCCACTGCCTTCCCCACGCCCGACAGCGCGGACTCGATCGCGTAGGGGACAAGGATATTGCCGTCGAACTCCTCGGGGCAATCGTCGTTCCGCGGGCGAACGGCGCACTCCCAAAGACCGTTCAGGTTCATCCACTCATCGCGGACCATCATCGGCCGGGGATACTCGGGGAGCGCGTTCGTCGGAGAAACCTCCTCTGCCCACCGAGTCATGATGTGGCCTCGAACGGGCTGCCACCCGGCCGGTTCCTGCGCCGTGGCGTTGCACGTCATAGCCGCCAGAATTGCCGCCGTCATCCATGTTGGGAGACTTCTCATTGCTGGGACTCCTTTGCGTTGAAATGTCGCATCCTCTCTCTTCGCCGCGGTTCCGGGAAAGCGCGCCGCGAGCGCGACGGCGCGTGAAGGTCTTCGCCGAGCGCCACGAGGCAATAAGCAGTTGTCGACGTTGTGCGACGTTCCCGCGCGCGGAGGCAAGACGCTGTCGGGCAAGGCCCTTACAACCGCTGCGGGCGAGACGCCCGCGCTACAGACACCGCCCGCGCCGTAGTTAGTACTTCCGCGTACCGATCACGTCTTTGGCCACCGACTGGTCGAATACGCGGTCCTCGATGACGATCCGTTTGGGCAGCGTCTCGCCGGCCAGGACCTTTTCCACGGCGTCGAAGGCCAGAGGGCCGAGCAAGGGGTTGCACTCGACGGTGCAGTTGAGTTTGCCGGCCACCATCGCCTCGAAGGCGCCGCGGACGGCGTCGACGGAAACGACGATAATGTCTTCGCCCGGCTTCAGCCCCGCCTCCTCGATCGCCTGGATGGCGCCGATGGCCATGTCGTCGTTGTGGGCATAGAGGGCGTTGATCTTCTTCCCATGAATCTTCAGGAAGGCTTCCATCACTTCCTTGCCGTTCGAACGGCGGAAGTCGCCGCTCTGGGAAGCGATGATCTGCATGCCCGGGTATTGCGCGATTCCTTGCTCAAAACCCGCCTTGCGGTCGATGGCGGGAGCGGCGCCCGGCGTGCCTTGAAGCTCGACGATGCCGGCCGTGCCGTTCATCTTCTTCGCCAGCCACTCGGCCGCCATCTTCCCCTCCAAGATGAAATCGGACGCGATGAGGGTCGCATAGAGCGATTCGTCAGTGACCTCGATCCCGCGGTCGACGAGCACCACGGGGATGCTCGCGGCTTTCGCTTCCTTGAGGACCGGTTCCCAGCCCGTCTCGACGACGGGCGCCAGGATGATGGCGTCCACGCGTTGAGCGACGAAGGCGCGCAGCGCCTGAATCTGCTTCTCCTGTTTGCCTTGCGCGTCGGAGAACTTGAGGGCAATCCCGCGCTTCGCCGCCTCTTCTTGCATCGAGGTCGTTTCGGCCGTCCGCCACGCGCTCTCGGCGCCCACCTGCGAGAATCCGACGACCAGTCCTTTCTCACTCTTGTCACCCTCTTTCCTGCCACACGACAACAGGGCGGCGCCCAAGGCCACGATCGCCCCGAACCGCAGGACCCGTAAAAGGTTGTCTCTCATTTTCCTCGCCTCCTTGCTGATTGAGAAGTCGGCCCGAATCCAGTCCGCCGGCAACGCTCGACGCCCGCGAGCATGTCACAGCGTTCAAGGAGAGTCAAGAGGCGGCGGCCTGCGATCGGCGGATTCCGGGAAACCGAACGCGGCCGGACCGACGGCGAGAATTCCCCTTGACCCCGCCCGTTTTTCACGGATGATGACGAACAGCAGACGTTCCGCTCCACGGGACGAGATCCTTCTGCGGAGAGGATGGGGGCTGGTGTCTCCACTGGTCTTCAAAACCAGTTGCGGGCAGATAACACTGTCCGTGGTGGGTTCGATTCCTACCCTCTCCGCCGGCCCCACCCCAGGGTTGACATGAGGAAAGACCAGCATTCCGCCAACCGGCGCATCCGGGAGGCGGCTGTGGATCGGCTGCCATGCGCGACGTAAGACGCGCGACCAACGTGGAATCGGAGGAGACGGACATGAGAAGGGGAATGAAACGCAGGGAGTTTCTGCAACTGACGGCGGCGGGAAGCGCCTTGTACCTTGGCGGCTCCGGCGCTCTGGCCTTCGGCGCAGACGCCGCAAAGGGATCGCCGCTCGTGAGCCCGGGCTGCAGGGGAACAAGAGTCAAGGTCGCCAGGATTTACATGGCGAATCCAGCCGGTCTATGGCCCAATCCGAACCTGAATCTCGAAGAGGAGGTTCGGCGCTATGAATCCGAATTCGCGAAACTAAAGCCGGAGTTGTCCGACGTGGAGTTCGTTGTCGACGAACTGGTCGCCTCCGCCGATCAGGTTCGGTCCCTGAAGCAGAGATTGGCCGACGCCGACGGCGTCCTGGCGATTCATCTCACACTCGGGATAATGCCGATTCTCAACGAAGTCCTTAGCGCGGGTCGGCCGACAATGGTCTTTGCCGCGCCGTATTCCGGGCACGAATGGGCCGCATTCGGCTCCTTGCGGAGGCAAGAGGCCGGCGCCAAAATGGAGTGCATTCTCACCAGCGACTATAAACAACTTGCCGCCGCGATAAGGCCCTTTCGAGCGATTCATCACCTAAGAGAAGCCAAGATTCTGAACGTTACAACTCGCTCATTCGCCGAGTACGCCGACAGCATGAGAGACAAGTTCGGGACGGAGATAAAACAGATCGGGCTCGAACAAATGGTCGACGCCTATGATTCCGTTAAGGACACCGAAGCCCAGGCGGAGTCGGACCGCTGGGTCGCGGAAGCCGTTGCAGTCGTGGAACCCTCCAAGGAGGCGATATTCAAGTCCTGCAAACTGGCGCTAGCTTTTGAGAGATTGTTGGATGAGGAAAATGCAACCGCCATGACCGTCGAATGCTATGGCAGCATGCACGGGCCGCTCTGCCAGTCCTATGCGTATCCCTGCATCGGTTTCACCCGGCTGAACAACATGGGATTTGGCGGCATCTGCGAATCGGATCTGCCCTGCGCCATGACTCACGTCCTGTTCCAGGGATTGACGGGGAGGCCTGGATTCATCAGCGACCCCACGGTGGATGAAGCGAACAACAGCATTATTCTGGCTCACTGTTTGGGGACGACGAAAATGGACGGGCCGGACGGGCCGGCCGCTCCGTACAAGTTGCGCTGCATCATGGAACGACAAGAGGGCGCCGTGGCGCAGGTGAAGATGCGCGCCGGTCAGGAAGTGACTCAGGCGATACTGGTTGGCGCCGATCGCTTGCCGTATTTCACCGGCGTAGTGATCGATGCGCCCGACGTGGATCGAGGTTGCCGCACCAAGATCGAGGTGCAAGTGAACGGCGACGTGAAGCGGTTGTGGGAGAACTGGTCGAGCGGATTGCATCGGGTCACGTGCTACGGAGACGTCACGCGGGACCTAGCGCGTTTCTGCAGGTTCAAGGAAATCAACATGGCAAACGAGGCGGCGTGAAGAAATGCCGCAATGCGCCTCGGCGTCGAAGTCATGCCCTCCATCGACGAGATCATCAAGAGCGTCTCTTCCAAAGCTTTCCGAACGGGATTCAGGGACGCGAAGAGCGATGCGGTGGACGCGCGCACATACCTCCGCGGGCTTTTTGGGCCGACCGAAATCCGAACGCACGCAACCGAGGTCCCGGTGTCGATGCTGCGCGTCTTGCAGCCCGACATCGAAATCTGGCGTTACCTGCGCCTGCGCAGCCTGCGACCCGGGGAGTTCCGCCGGCTCGTCCAGCTTTTGCCCCTTACGGTTGTGCGGGGTCAGATGATCCGCGACTACCCCCTTCTGCAGGGCAACCACCGAGCTCTCTACGC
>DATKZW010000285.1:0-5251 GCA_035527775.1 Sumerlaeia bacterium
GGGTGTCGGGTTGGCGTCTGAGCATGGCGTCGAGGTCGGTGGGGGGCGCCAGGAGGATGATCGGGTCGAGGCCCTCCTCTTGGAGAATCTGAGCCGGGGTTTTCTTGCCCTTGGAGTAGTTGGGTCTCACGAAGTTCCACCAGGCCTGATAGGTGGCGGTCTTCTCGAAGAGGTCGCAACGCGAACGGAAGGGCTCGAGGTCGAAGAACTCTTTCTGGATGGCGCCGTGGCTGGACTCGACGTCGCCGTGGGCGTTGGGCGTGGCGGGGGGCAGGAAGCGGTGGACGACGCCGGCGGCGCCCATGCGGGCGTGGAAGCCGATCTGACGCTCGCGGCGCTCGCCGCCGCCGTACTCCGAGCCGTTGTCGGTGGACAGAACGCTGCGGCTCAGATCGACGCCCGCGCGGCCCAGGCGCTCGAGGATCTTCTCCGTGGCCATAATGGCGTAGGTGGTCGACAGCTCGTCGGCGTAGTCGACGAAGAGAGCGCCGCTCTTGACGTCGCGGATCGTGTACTGGTGGCGGGGAAGACCGAGCGCCTGCATCTGGGGCCAGTAGGCGGGAATGTCGTAGAGGGGCTTGGTGTCGGCCTGGAGGCGCTCAAAGGCGCGGTATTGGGCCTTGATTGCGCGCAGATCGTTCTTTCTCTGATGCTTCCTGCGGGGCTTTTTCGTCAGACCGTTTTCGCGCAGAATGCGGGCGATCGCGCCGAGCGAAGGCTTGCAGCCGCACAAGTCGCGCAGACGCCGCGGACCGAAAGGGGGGATCTGGCGGCGCGCCTCCAGGACCTTGCGTTCCTCCTGCGGCGAGGTCTTGTGGGGGCAGGACTTCGGAGCGCGCGAGCGGTCGTGGAGATTCGACGGGCCGCCCTCCTTGAAGCGTTTCACCCACAAGCGCACCGTGTTGCGGGCGCAGGCGAATCGCACCATGGCGGGGCGCACGCCATGAGTCCTGGCGAATTTGGCCATCTCCAGACGGATGAAATACTTCTTGTCTTTGGCGCGCATCATCTGCCAGTATGGAATAGTGCACACAGCGAGGGGTCTCCTTTCGTGGGGGGAAGAATGGTTTGCCAACTGTCTTCTACCCCAGGAGGCCTCTCAATGTCTGCGCTTTTCTGATTCCAGGCTCCTTTCTCGCGGACCGGTCCGCCTGTGGCGGCGAGGCCAGATCCGGCGCAGTTGGCTCAGACCCCGCAGCCCCAAACACCGCAGCCCCCGAACCGGGGGTGGGTCAACATGTACCTGAGCTCTCCCACGGGCCGCCGTGATGCGCCTTGACATCTCACACCCTCCAGACGATAGTCCGACCATGACCGCGCGAACGGAAACGGACAGTCTTGGCGACGTCCAGGTCCCGCAAGAGGCTTACTGGGGATGCCAGACCCAGCGGGCGATCGAGAACTTCCCCATCAGCGGCCTGCGCCACGACCCCGCGTTCATCGAGGCCTTCGCGCAACTGAAGAAAGCGGCCGCCCGGGCGAACGCCGAAGCCGGCGCCATCGCCGCCGAGCAGGCCGACGCCATCGCGGCGGCTTGCGACGAGATTCTGCGCGGGGATCTGCGCGACCAGTTCGTCGTGGACGTCTTCCAGATGGGCGCCGGCACATCGTTCCACATGAACGTCAACGAGGTCCTCGCCCATCGCGCCAACGAGATCCTGGGCGGCGAGCGCGGCGCCTACGACCGGGTGCACCCGAACAACCACGTCAACTTCGGCCAGTCCACGAACGACGCCTTCCCGACGGCCATGCGCCTGGCGACGCTCCTCCTGGTTCGCGATCGCCTGAGCCCGCAACTGAGCGCGTTCGAAGAGTCGCTCCGCGCCAAGGGCCGCGAGTTCGACGGCGTGTTGAAATCCGCGCGCACCCATCTCCAGGACGCCGTCCCGATCCGCCTCGGACAGGAGTTCGCCGCTTATGGAGAAGCCGTGGCGAAGGCGCATGAGTTCCTGCGGACGGCGAGTCGCTCTTGCGCTCGTCTCGGCATGGGGGGCTCGGCGGCGGGAACCGGTCTGAACACGGCGCGCGGCTATCGCGAACGCCTTGTCGCACTTCTCAGGGAATTCACGGGGATCGAGGAGCTCGAGCCCGCTGCCGACATGCGCGAGGCGATGCAGAGCCAGCGACCCATCGCCGAAGTAAGCGCCGCTCTGCGAAACCTGGCGCTCGAGATCGGGCGCATCGCCAACGATCTGCGTCTCCTCTCGAGCGGCCCGACCACGGGGCTGGCCGAGATCGCGCTCCCCGCGGTCGCGCCGGGCTCGTCGATCATGCCGGGCAAGGTGAATCCCTCGATGGCCGAGATGATGAACATGGTCTGCTTCCAGGTGGTTGGCTGCGACGCGGTCGTCGCGCAGGCCGTCGGCGCGGGTCAGCTCGAACTCAACGTCATGATGCCGGTCATGGCGTTCAACGTTCTATTCGCCATCCGCATCCTGGCCAACGGCCTCGAGCAGTTCCGCGCGCGTTGCGTGGACGGCATCGAGGCGAACGTCGAGCGGTGCCGTCGCTACGCTGATGCGAGCATGGGCTTGGCCGCCGCCCTCAACCCCGCCATCGGCTACGCCAACGCCGCGAAGGTCGCCCAGGAAGCCCTGCGCCGCGGCGTCGCGATTCCCGAAGTGGCGCGCGAGATGGGAATCCTCTCCGACCAGGACTTGGCCAAGGTCCTCGACCCAAGCGCCATGACCGAGCCGGGGATCCCGGGCGAAGGCCGCTGAATCGCTCGCGTGGGAAAGCGCCCAGGACCCCGCGCTTGTCTCAGAGTCGGAACACGCCGCTGGAGGTCTTGACTCGCTGCCTTTACCGGTGGTAAGTTGCTCATGCCAGGAGAGGACCGGATGAGGAACCTGCTATGCCCATTTTCGAATACGAATGCCAACATTGCGGCCGCGTGACGGCCTTCCTAGAGAAGGCTGGAACCGAGGACGCTCACGCCTGCCAGGAGTGCGGCTCGCGGAAGATGGAGAAGGTTTTCTCCACTTTTGCCGCCATCACGACCGGGTCGTCCTCGGCGTGCGACGATGCCGCCTGCCCCGCGTTCTCCAGAAAAGGCTGCATGGCAAGAGAGCGCGATCTGCCCTGTCACAAGTGAACGATCGCCCGGTCGGGCCGACCGCAGGAAGCGTTCGGTCTCAGCGGCGAGACCTGTTCCGGCCGCCGGGGCCGCCATCTCTCCGAACCACCCCGTTCATGTTCCGCGGAGCCTCGAGAGCGGAGCGCCGTTTGCTCGCCGCTGCTTGCTTCTGTCTGTGCGTCGGCGTCGCGGGCGGGACGTTCTTGCCGCCGCCGTCGTTGCGGAAGGAGGCCGTGTCGTTTTCCGACCCCGAGGGGCGTCGGATTGCGGCGACTGCCTATAGGGCGGAAAGCGCCCCCGGCGACCCACGGGGCGAAAGCCCTATGCCCGCCGCTGTGTTGTGCCACGGCATCTCGTGCAGCAAAGAGCTGATGAACACGATCGGCCGCGATCTGGCACGGCACGGCTTCTCCGTCCTGGCTTTCGATTACGGGGGGCACGGCGAGTCGGACAAGCACCCCCAAACCGAGGAGCTGAACCTGGAAGAAGTGCGGGGCGCCATTGCCATGGCGCGGCGCCGCCCCGAGGTGGACCCGAAGAAAGTGGTTCTGGTCGGGCACTCCATGGGTTCGACCACGGCGGCCATGGCCGGCATGATGGATCCGGACGTGTGCGGCGTTGTGTGCCTTGGGAAAAAGGGGCCGGGAGGCAAGACCCGGCCGCGCAATCTCCTGCACGCCTTCGGTCTTTACGACCAGTACCACACCGTACGGTCGATGGCGCCAGCCATCGCCGACTGGGCGGGCGAGGCGAAGGTGACCCCCGTCGCGTCCATCGCCGACATCCCGTCCGAGCGATTCAGCAAGCCCGGAAACCGGGCTCTGCTCGTCAGCCCCGACGGCGATCATGCGAGCGAGGTGTATTCCGTTCGGACGATCCCGCAGATCCGCAACTGGCTCAGGCAGTCGGTGAGCCTCGGACCCGTCCACGCTGCGGCGCCCGATGCTTACCGCGTCTAGTTCGACTTCCTCATGGGCTTCGGCGCTTACGCGAGCGGACTTCTTGTTCTCGGAAGGATTCGCAGCCCTCGCGCGATGCGCTGCTGGGCGTGCGTTCCCGCTTGTCTGACGTTCGCCGCATGGGCGTGGATCCGGGAATCGGACGCCGCCGAGCCGCTGTCGCTCGCCCTGACCATGACGTACCTGGTTTTCTCCACGGGGCTGTACTGCGCGTGGAAAGAGCGGAAGGGGGCAACCGAGTGGGCGCGGAAATGGCTGCAAGGCCTTCTTATGCTCTGGGCCTCTTTTGCGCTGGGAAGCGTGGCCGGATCGCTCGACCAGTGGATGACCCATTGGCAAAACGTTCTATGGGCGCCGGTTGCCCTCCTCAACATCGTCGTTCATCGCTGTCATTTCGTCTGCAACATCCTCAGGGCGGATCTTTTCAGCGCTTACTCCCGCGGCATAACCCCCACCGCGGCGTTCGCTTTCCTTCTGCTTGCCGAGATCGCTTTTCCCGGCTTTGTCTGGCGAGGGGTGGGCTGGCTGGCGTCAATGATACACGACAGGATCGCAGACTTCCGGCTGACCCTCCGCCTCGGCGTTCGAGACAAGAGAGCCGTCTTGCTTCTGATCGTCCTTGTCGCGGCTCTTGCCGCAGTGGTGTGGGCCAGATGTCGCGAGGGGCTTCTCGGCGCGAGCGCCGTCGCTCCCGCCGCAGCGGTTCTGGTCAGAATGTACCTCCTGCCGCTCGCCGTCCTCGTGTGCCTGATTCGCGTTCGCCGGCGCCTTTGCGGGACAGACCGGACCAGGCCAAAAAACCTGACGCCAATTCCCCCCAGAAGAACGCAGTGACCCCCTTTGGGCTCTCGCTCGGCGGACGGCGATCTGCATTTGACCGCTTCCTAATCACCCGACAGGATGAACAGCATTGAGAGGATTGAGACAATCCCAGATTCATCCTGTTCATCTTGTTAATCCTGTCGGAGGACAATACGTCGCCGAACTTACGAAGGAGAGCGCTTAGGCACACGCGCCTCGCGCGCACGGGGGCGGCGGAGTGCCCAAAGGCGGGAGTCCGAACCAGACTTGCGACCATTTTTTGGGCGGGTTTTGGGGGTCGGGGTCGCTTTTTTTCTGTTCTGGTAACATAAGTAAACTCAGTCATCTACGCCCGTTTCGCCAGGAAAGGGAAGAAGGCGAGCTTTTTTTTCGCGATTTCACTTAACCTTTTCCG
>DATKZW010000286.1:0-2823 GCA_035527775.1 Sumerlaeia bacterium
TCGGCGAATTGGCAGTACTGCGTCTATACTTTCGACGCCGCCAACGGGAACGCAGGCTGGAACGAGAGCTTCCGGTGGGGAGGCGACAACCACGGGGGCCACATGTCGCGGCCCGTCATTGTGGGCAACACCCTTTACATCCGGCCCGCGGTCTTCGATCTCCTCACGGGCGAGAAGCGGGAATTCGCCCAGCCCGGGGGAGGCTGCGGCACCTACGCCGCCACCGCCAAGGCGCTTGTCTACCGCGCGGGCAACATCGCCATGTGGGCGCCCTCCACGACCCAGGTTACGAGTTGGGACCGCCTGCGCCCCGACTGCTGGCTGAGCGCCATCCCCGCCGAGGGCATGCTGCTTGCGCCCGAAGGCGGCGGGGGATGCAGTTGCGGATCGTGGATGGAAACGTCGATCGTCTTCGCCCCCAAGAGGCGCCCCGAGCCCTCGTTCCGGTCGCAAGAAAGGACCTTTGTTGACTCCACGCAAGCTGAGTTGCTGAACCACGTGGAAGGGGGCGTTGTCCGCTATACGCTGGACGGGACCGATCCTACTCAGCAGTCTCCTGAGTTCACGGTCCCCGTCACGTTGACGAAAACGACGACGATCAAGGGGCAAACCTTCTGGGCAAGAGGCGAAGACGGGGCGCCGGTTGCGAGCGACGTCATGGCGCGAACTCTTGAGCGCATTTACCCGGCGCCCGCCGTCAAGACCGGCGCCAAGACGTTCGTCGATTCGGTGGAAGTCGAGTTGGACACAAAAACGAAGCAGGGCGTCACGCGCTACACTCTGGACGGGAGCGAACCGACGGCGCAGTCGCCCGTCTACAGCGCTCCCATCGCTCTTTCCGAGACGACCACGATTACGGCCAAGACGTTCTGGACGAACCCGGAAGGCGAGGGGGACCGGGCCAGCGAGAACCTTGTGCGGAGTTTCCAGCGCGTGTTTCCGCCGCCGAAGTTCGGCCCCCAGAGTCAAGCCTTCGTGGGTTCGACGAAGGTGGAACTCCTGCAAGAGGGGAAAGAGGGCGTGGTCCGCTATGCCCTGGACGGCGCGACGCCCACGAAGGAATCCCCCGTTTACAGCGGCGCCATCGCCCTTGACAAAACGACCACCCTCACGGCGCGAACGTTCTGGGAGAAGCCGAAAGCCACCGCGGAGGCGGTGAGCGACGTCGCGGCTCGGCGGTTCGAGCGCATCGAGCCCAAGCTCGCGAGAAACGTCAAGATCAACTTCCAGCCCGCCAAAGGACCGCGGCCCGAGGGCTTTCTGATCGATACGGGGGCGGCGTTCCATATCCGCGACGGGGGATACGCTTACGGTTGGAGCAGCGACAGCCAGAAGGGCGCCTGCCGGCGCGGGATCAACGACGACCCGCTGCTCGACACGCTCGTCCACTTCCAACCCCACGTCGCGTGGGCCATTGCCGTCGAGAACGGCGAGTACGACGTGACCGTCTGCCTCGGCGATTCGGAGTATCCGTGCGGCAACGTCACGGTGGAGGCGGAAGGCGTGGAGATGATCAAGAAGGGGAAGCTGGCGGCGGACGAGTTCCAACGCGTCACGAAACGCGTCGCCGTTCGCGACGGGGCGCTCACCCTTGCGTCGCACGATGAAAGCGACGCGACGCGGATCAACTACGCGGAGATTGTGAAAGTAGAAGCCGCAAAGCAGTGACCGGAGGCGCGTGCGCAGGGGCGCACGACATCATCAGGGGTTTTCCACGTGAGTCAGGGATGGGAAATGCCCCGGCGGGGGCTGATCCGCGCCCGGGCTATTCCTTGGCGACTTGCCCGCCGGCAGGCGGACTCCACGTCGGGCTCCACGAGTCTGCGGTCGCCTCCGCTTCACCCGGCAGGAAAAGCATGGCCGGATCCACCTTTCGGCTGCCACCCAGAACGCCGCGTGCATGGTGTCAGGCCGCTCGCCGCGACGCGAATCCCAAACGCATCGGCCCCGCCAACCGCATCGGCCCCGCCGACCGCATCGGCCTGGAACTCAGAAACCCGTTCTTATCCAAGCGCCGCCGCTTTCTCATCGAGCTCCCCCAACTTGAACCGCACGCTCAGGATGAAGGGCTGCTCTCCCTCGACCCAGTGGCCGTACGTGGTGGCGACGAAGGTCCCATCCGCAAGCAACACGAGGCCCGGGTAGGCGCAGTCCCAGGCGTGGAGGTTGTCCTTCAGCCGCACGCGGTACTGGCCCTCGCGCCCCTCTGCGATGTCGGCGTACGTTCCGACCCACGCCGCCCAGTCGCCCTGCGTCGGCGTCTCGTGGGCCGTGTCGCGAAACGTGCTGATCAGGCGGCTGTCGGGCGCGTAGCGCAGTTGATGGCGGTCTCCGGTCAACGCTCCCGGCAGCTCGCGGGGCTCGGTCCACGTCTTGCCTTCATCCTCGCTGAAAATGACCATGGAGTTGAACTTGCGGTAGTTCTCGCGCAGCAGCATGGCGATCTGATTGCCGTCGGGAGATCGGACTATGCCGGGTTCGCAAAGTCCCGCGTCGGCGCGGCTGGTCACCGCCTCGGGCTCGCCCCAGGTCAGCCCGCCGTCGCGCGATAAGGTCTTGTACACGCGCATCGGGCCGCTCACTTCCCCGCTGTTGTGGAGAAAACGCCCGTCATCGTGAAAGAGGGCCATGTACGCCCCGTCCTTGAGGCGCAGGAGATCGGCCATGACGACGATTCCGCCGAAGTCGCCGATCGGTTCGAGCTCGGACCACGTGGCGCCGTCGTCCTCCGAAACCGCCATGCGGATCGGGTAGAGGCCCGAGAAGAGGATCAGGCGCTTGACGCCTTGGGAATCCACGACTCGGTAGATGGTGGGGACTTCC
>DATKZW010000287.1:0-2200 GCA_035527775.1 Sumerlaeia bacterium
TGGGGTCTTGGATCTGCCCATTCATCGGATCGCTGCCGGTGAATTCCTTCAGCAAGAACGTCTTGCCCCGCGCCTCCTCGCACATTCTCAAAGCCATCTGGACGTGAAACGAAGTCATTCCAAAGATAATGCTGGCGCGGCGAATCAGCTCGGGCGTCAGCTGACACGAGCGGAGGTGATCGATGCAAACGCCGTCGTTCTGCAGAATCTGACGGCATTCCTGCGTTGGAATCAGGCCGGGAATGGTCATGACTCCGGCGGTCTTCACCTCGATGTCGGTGATTCCGGCTTCTTCGAGGAGCTTCCTCATGATGCCGTAGGCCATGGGAGACCGACAGGTGTTACCCGTGCAAAGGAAGAGAATATAGGGGCGTTGGCCGCTGAAAGTGCGCCTGGCGAGGGTCTTAAAACGCGCCAAGATCTCACCCTCCCCGTTTCCTCGGACTGGTCGTTTCCTCAGGGTCTCGGCGCCCGCCGCGCAGGCCTCGATGCCTGTCAGAACACGACTTACTACCCTTCCGCCTCGTCATGCCAGACGCAAGCCCATTTAACATAAATCATTTCCCCCAAATGTCAAGCCGAAAACAGACGCACGGACGCACGGCTTGAGTTCAACTCGCAAGTGCGCCCTGCGCGCGCCTGCCGCCGGGGAGGCGCTCGGAGGTTACGTCCCGCCTGCGCGGCGGGCAAGGGGCGGCGCCCCGGGGGGGGGACCCAAAGGCGCTCGATTCCCGCAAACGGGGGGACCTCAGCCGGCGCCGGCCTCGGTCTGCCCCGCCGCTTTAGCTTCCTCGACGGAAACGCCCCACAGCCAGGCCCAAGGCAGGCCGATCGCAACGATCGGAACCCACTGGCACAGGTGCATGAGAATGGCGTAGCTGACCATCGTCGGTCGATCGCCGTGGATCCCCATGATGGCCAGCGAGAAGACGGCGCCGGCTTCGTAGAAGCCCCAGTATCCCGGGGCGGCGGGCAGCATGATGAAAATGCAGATGATGACGACCAACGCCAGAGACTGAGTGAACGTCATGGCGTGATCGAAAGGGAATCCCCAGGCCAGGACCTGGACGGAGAAGGCGCCCACGAGCCAGATGACGAGGGAAAGCGCCAGAAGGACGAGAACTCTCCGCAGGCTGCGAAAGGACGCCAGTCCCTCGGCGAACCTGTGGACGAGCGTTTCCAGTCTGTCGAGAAACGCGTCGGGCAGGAATTTCATCGCATGCAGAATCCTCAAGCACCATCCGCGTGAACGGGGAAGGCTGAGCCCCAGAACGGAGACGAGCAGGACCAGAGCCATGACGACGACCTTGTCTTTCAGCGCGAGGAATTGGGCGCCCGTCATAACAACCTCGCGGCCGAGGATGGTCTGCTCGAACCGCGCCCCTTCGTTGATGGGAGCAATGGCCAGCGCGACGACCAGACACGGCAGCAAGGTGAGGGAGTCCAGGAGCCGCTCGGCCACCACCGTTCCGAAAGCGGTGCTGAAGCCCGTGCGGTCGCGTTTTCCCACCATGATGGCTCTGGCGAATTCCCCTACGCGGAAGGGAAAGATGCTGTTGAAAGCGAAGCAGATGAAAATGCCGCCCGTGGCGTGACTCAGCGGCACGTCGTAACGCGGCTGGAACAGCCATCGCCACCTCACGCCGCGCAGCCAGACGCTCACGTAGAAAACGGCGAGACTGGGAACGAGATAGCCGTAATTGACGGCGCCGAAAGCGCGAAGGAACTCCCGGAAATCCACGCCCTGGAACACAAGATACAGAGCGGCGACGCTCAGGAGAACTCCGAGAACTTGGACGACGTGTTTCAGTCTCATCAGGGCTTCGCGCGCTTCTTCGCGGCCGGACGGACGACCTGCGCCCCCCGTTCTCGGTCCATCCGCCGGCTTATGACGGCCTGGGCGCGCAGATAAACTTCCGCCAGCGGAAGACCCGCGCTCCGGGCCAGGCGCCGGCACGACTCGTACTCCGGCGTGATCTTCAGCACGTCATCCCCCCAGAAGCCGACCTTGATCTCGACGGGGCCCAGATCGGTCTCGATGGTCTCCTTGTGTCGCGGCAGGCATACGCGCTCCACCTCGAGAACCCTGACGCCGAAAGTGGTCGTGTGGCGCAGAAGGAGTTCGACAAACCCGTCGCGCGCTCCCAGATCGCAAAGAACCTGAATCTGGGCCGCCGGACGGTTTTTCTTCATCTGTATC
>DATKZW010000288.1:0-3121 GCA_035527775.1 Sumerlaeia bacterium
AGGAAAAGGGCGTACCGGTCTTGAAGGGACCAGTGAACGTCGGCGGTGGAAACAGCGGCCTCATACGTCTCGCGGGCCTCGCGAATTCCCTCCTCGCTCCGCGCCTCGGCCCTAAGGTTCTCGAGCTCCGCCGTGAGCTCCGCCATTCGCTCATCGGCGCACAGCTGTTGGGTGAACGGGGGCCGGCGGAATCGCCACCCAAGCATCTCTTCCAGGATCCGGTAGCGATCCCAAACGGTGAGGGCGAGACGCCGCATGCACTCTTCCATTGGCAAGACCGGCCGCGAGGAACGGCGCTCCGCCACCCAGTCCGGAAGGATCGGCTGCACGCGATCAAGAAACGTCCGCGCCACCACGTAGTTCCCGAGAGGTCGCAGGTGCACGTGCTCGTAGAAGAGTTCCTTCCCCGGCGTCCCGTGCGGGCTGCTCGTAGCGATCTCCCGCTCCGCCTCCGCAAGAAAAACGCCCTCACGCTCCTTGCCCCTCGCGACGCGGCGAATAATCTCGTTGATCGCCGAGTCGGCCCGAAACCGCAACACGTCCAGATCGCGCGCCTTCAGGTAGTATTCGCGCGCCTCCTGGAAGTTCCCTAGCTCCCAGTGACAGCGACCGAGGCGAAACTGCAAGTCTGCGTACTCCGGGTCGATGGCCTCGGCCTCCAAGTAGCGGCCGATTGCCTCGGCCCGCTTCCACTCTTCTTCCAAGGCGACGCCCTCCCGGTAGGCTCCTTCCCACTGCCGCAGCTGGTCTTCCGGAAGATCCGCCCGGTGAAGGGAAGCGAAGGGAGGGGAGTCTTTCAGATTGGCCCCGACGGTGCTAACGATGACCGGCGCGCCAGACTTGACCGCCTGGCGGCAGATATCGGACAGATTCCGTTCGAAGTGATCGTACATGCGCCGCAGCCGCGGATCGGTCGCGCGCACCCGATGCTCCAGGAACATTTCCATGCCGCGCCATCTCTCGGGTTTCTTGTTGGGCGCCGAGAGGAACCCGGCCAGCCTCTCGGACAATTGCCACGTCCTGAAGGACTCCAGCGCGATAGCTGTCCGAATCAGCAGCCGGCTGGAAATCAGCGGGGAGAAGACCGTGCCGGCGCCGTAGGGTCCCACCACTTCATTGTTGCCCAGATACACGAGGAAAAGATCGCCTTCCAGACTGCGGCAGGCTTTCGCGATGGAGACGACGACGTGCGAGTTGATCGCCGCGCATGCCAGGTTCACGACCTCGAAACCAACGCCCGGGTGCCGATCGCGCAGAAGAACCTCAAGAAAGCGTCCCATGCCGTAGGCTTCCTTCGGGTCCCCCATCGCCGCGGAAGCGCCGAGCAGGAAAACCCGGTACGTTCCCGGAGGCTTGCGGACCGGAAGCGCGAAAGCGGACGTTCTGGGCGCCGCCAGGGGATCGATAAACTTCCATAGGAAGCAGGGATTGTCGCAGATCCTTGCCGTCCCGTCGATCTTCTGCTTGCGCGCGAAGGAGGCGGAGAAGCCGTAGCCGCCCAGACGCAGTCCGAGCTCGACCGCCAAGGCGAACAGCAAAGGGGCGCCGAACACGGCGAGGAGCCGAAACAGCCAGAGACGCCGCCCCTTCGGCTTTGGCCGCGCAAGATTCCCTCTTGGCGCCGGCCCTTTTCGCGCCGCGGCGGCCTCGCTCCCCTTTCCTCCGGAAGCCCGGCAGCCTCTCCGATCCGCGTTCGGGGAAGCGGCCCTGCCATTGCCGCCCGCCGCGGATCGCCGCCGTTGCCGAACTCCTTTCCTCCCGGTTTTCATCCTTCTCCCCGCGCCGCCTCAGGAGAGATCCCTCGAGGTCGCCATGGCCCGTCGACGATCTTGTGCGTCCTGTGTCCTCTTCGTCCCATTCGGTTCGCCCCGCGCGCCCATGGCTTGCGGGAAAACATTCGCCCCTCTCCCCCTGTGCATCGCATGGGCGAAGCAGGGCATTCTCAATCCGCTCGTCTCACTCACGCGGGCCGTCCGTCGTCAGCGACGCACGCCGGGGCGAACGGCTGGGGG
Organism: Sumerlaeia bacterium; assembly: GCA_035527775.1. Lineage (GTDB taxonomy): Bacteria > Sumerlaeota > Sumerlaeia > UBA8349 > UBA8349 > DATKZW01. The sequence goes on from DATKZW010000288.1 coordinate 2,013, forward strand.
CCTGCAGGCCACCGGTCCCAGGTGCGCGGCCCTGATTCTCTTCGGTTTGCTGCGCCGGCGCCGGTCAGTCCCTTCGGCCCTGGCGGGAAGAAGAACAAAGTCCAAGACCTCGGCGATGTTGCGGACAAGAATGAACTCCATGTCCCCGCGGATCTTCGGGCTTATCTCGCTCAGGTCGTCCTCGTTATCGAGAGGCATGAGAACGGCGTCCATCTTGGCGCGATGGGCGGCGACTAACTTTTCTTTCAGGCCGCCGACCCGCAGCACGTTGCCCCGGAGCGTGATCTCGCCCGTCATCGCGACGTCCTGACGGACGGGGCGTCTGCTGAGCGCCGACACCAGGGCGGTGATCATCGTGACGCCCGCCGAGGGTCCGTCTTTCGGGATGGCGCCTTCGGGGAGGTGGACGTGTATGTCGAGTTTCTCATGGAAGTCGCCGGGAATGCCAAGGGAAGCGGCGTGAGCGCGAATATAGCTCAGCGCCGCCTTTGCCGATTCCTGCATGACTTCCCCGAGCTTGCCGGTCAGCTGCAATTTCCCCTTGCCGGGCATTGTGGTCGCCTCGACCGACAAGATCTCGCCGCCAACCTCCGTCCACGCCAGGCCGGTGGCCGTGCCGATGTCCGGTTGCTGCTCCACTTCGAGTTCCTTGAAGCGGACGGGGCCGAGGAGCTTGTGAACCTCGCTCGGTCCGACCTCGGCTTTGGCCTTCTTGCGCGCCGTCGCCCATTTCCGAGCCAATTTGCGGCAAATGGCCGCAATCTCACGCTCCAGATTCCGTACGCCCGCCTCCCGCGTATAGCGGTCGATGATATACTCGAGGCCCTCGTCGGAGAAAGCGATCTGTTCTTCGTTGAGACCGTGCGTCGCGATCTGGCGGGGCACGAGAAAGTGGCGGGCGATCTCCATCTTTTCGTTACGCGCGTAGCCGGGCAGGCGCAGTATCTCCATCCGGTCCTGGAGCGCCCAAGGCACGCCGTCCACGGTGTTGGCGGTCGTTATGAAGAGAACCCGGGACAGGTCGAGATCCACCTCCATGTAGTGGTCGTTGAAGTTGTGGTTCTGCTCGGGATCGAGCACTTCGAGCAGCGCGGAAGCGGGGTCGCCGC
>DATKZW010000289.1:0-6258 GCA_035527775.1 Sumerlaeia bacterium
AACGCTGGGGCGTCTGCTGCGTCCCGAGAAGCGCGGACCGAAGGCGAGAATCCCACGCGAGGAAGAGAGGCAAACGGATCTCTTGGAGCGTGTCTTGGAATGAATCCAAAGAGTCTGACGCCGTGGTTCTCGAAGGTTCGGTCTGGTTGGGAAAGAGGCGTCTCAAGCCGCGCCGAAAGGCAAAGCGGCATCGAGCCGCCGCACTCGAGAACGTCCGTCAAGGGCAATGATATCAAGCATGCGCGGCAAGTCCTCTTGGGGTACGCGGACTTGACTGCGCTTTCTCGCGCCTCGGCTCGATGGGGGGCATGGGATGCGGCACAACGAAGCGCCCCCGATAGCGCAGCATGTCCCGGTCAGTTTCAAGACACGCTCTACGGGGCGCCGCCGCGGGCGGCTCTGTGCCACATTTTGAGGGGGGCGCGGCACGGGGCCGCGAGAGCAGGAAGAATCGGCGGCGACGCGCGGGCCGTGGGCCGCGCCGCGCGGGCGGCGGACCGGGGACGGAAATGGCGGAGGGAACCTCTGACGCGACACTGAGGATTGGGGCCCGCGGCAGCCCGTTGGCGCTATGCCAGGCCGAATGGGTGCGGGACCGGCTGGTCGAGGCGCATGCGGGTCTCGAAGTGGCGCTGGTCGCGATTCGCACGAAAGGGGACAGGATCCTGGACGCGCCGCTGTCGCGCATCGGCGGCAAAGGACTTTTTACCCGGGAGATCGAGCGGGCGCTGCTCGACGGGGACATCGACGTCGCCGTGCACAGTCTGAAGGACCTGCCGACAGCCTTGCCCGAGGGGCTGACCTTGGGGGCCGTGTGCGAGCGGGAGGACCCGCGAGACGCCTTGGTTTCCAAGGGGGCGGATTCGCTGGCGGCGCTGCCGCAAGGGGCCGCGGTGGCGACGGGGAGTCTTCGGCGACGAGCCCAGCTCCTCCACGCGCGGCCGGACCTGCGGGTCATCGACGTCCGGGGCAACGTGGGCACGCGGTTGGGCAAGTTCGACGCGTCGGACTGGGACGCGATGGTGATGGCGCGAGCGGGCCTCGCGCGGTTGGGTTTGCTGGATCGGATCGCGTGCGTGATCGGCCAGGAGGAATTGCTGCCGGCCGTCTCCCAAGGCGCGCTGGGAGTGGAGATCCGAGGGGAGGACGCGGCCACGGCGCGACTCGTTGCGGTCCTTGACCACTCCCCCACCCGGTTGGCCACGCGGGCCGAGCGCTCGTTCCTGCACGGACTGGGCGGCGGGTGCCAGGTCCCGGCGGCCGCGCTGGCAACGGTGGAAGGGAAGCGGCTGCGGTTGGATGGCCTGGTCGCTTCGCTGGATGGGGAGAAGCTGGTGCGTCAGGAGATTGAGGGCGGGGCTGGGGATGCGGAGGCGCTCGGCGCGGAGTTGAGCGAGCGGCTGCTCGAGGCGGGGGCCGGGTCCATTCTGGAGTCGATTCGAATATGACCTCCACGAGAGACAAGGGCATTGTGTATCTGGTCGGCGCCGGACCGGGCGATCCGGGACTGATAACGGTCCGCGGTTTGGAATGCCTTCGGTCGGCCGAAGTCGTGGTCTATGACTACCTGGCCAACCCGCGTCTGCTGGAAGCGTTGCCGGAGGGCTGCGAGCGGATCTACGCGGGGAAGCAAGCGAACCGTCACACGCTCGCTCAGGATGAGATCAACGCGCTGCTGGTCGAGAAATGTCGCCAGGGAAAACGCGTGGTGCGGCTGAAGGGAGGCGATCCCTTCGTGTTCGGCCGGGGGGGCGAGGAGGCCCTGGCGCTGCGGGAAGCGGGCCTGCGTTTCGAGGTGGTCCCCGGCGTGACGGCGGGCGTCGCGGCGGCGGCCTACGCGGGGATTCCCGTCACGCACCGGGGATTGACGAGCACGCTGGCCTTCGTGACGGGGCACGAGAAGCCGGACAAGGAGAGTGCGGACATTGATTGGGAGCCGCTGGCAAAGGGATTCGGGACGGTTGTCTTCTATATGGGCGTCGGGAACCTGCCGATGATCGCGGAACGACTGAGGGCGCACGGGCGGTCTGACTCGACGCCCGTCGCCGTCGTGCGCTGGGGAACTTGGCCGAGGCAGGAAACGGTGACCGGGACGCTGGCGGATATTGCGGAGAAGGTCGAGGCGGCCGGCCTGAAGCCGCCCGCGGTGATCGTCGTGGGAGAAGTCGTCGCGTTGCGAGAGCAACTGAACTGGTTCGAACGGCGGCCGCTTTTCGGGCGCCGGATCGTGACCACGCGCAGCCGAGCTCAGGCCGGCGATCTGTCTCGGCGGCTGGAGGAACTGGGCGCGGAGGCGATCGAGTTTCCGGTGATTCGCACGGCCCCGCCCGAGGATCCCGATCCATTGCGGCGAGCGGCGGCGGAGGCGGGCAGTTACGATTGGCTGGTCTTCACAAGCGTGAACGGCGTGGATGCCTTTTTCGAGGCGCTGAGGGGGCAGGGGCTGGACGCGCGGTCTCTGGCGGGGACAGCGATTTGCGCGATCGGTCCCGCCACCGCCACGCGGGTGGAAAAGCATGGACTCATCGCGGACCTCCTTCCTCCCAAGTACATCGCGGAGTCGGTAGCCGAGAGCCTTCGGGCTTTGGGGGCGAAGGAGAGGCGCGGGCGGGACGCCCGCGACACGGCGGGCGAGACGCCGGCCCTACAGGACGATATGTCGGCCTTGCAGGACGAGACGCCCGCGTTGCCGGATGAGACACTCGCGCTGAGGGGACTGCGCGTCCTGCTTCCCCGGTCGGACATTGCGCGGAGTTTTTTGCCCGAGGCACTCGAGGAGATGGGGGCGGAGGTGACGGAGGTCGTCGCGTACCGCACGGCGCTCGAGGAGCCGGAGAGCGTCGAGGAGATTCGCGAGGGATTGCGCGATGGAACGATTTCGGCGGTGACCTTCACGAGTTCATCGACGGTTCGGAACTTCGTGAGGGTGGTCGGCGAGGAGGCGGTGCGGGATCTCTCGGACGAGGTCTGCCTGGTTTCGATCGGGCCCGAGACGTCGAGAACCTTGCGGCAATACACGAAGGGGGAGATCGCCGAGGCGGCAGAGTATACGATCCCAGGATTGGTGGATCTGCTCGTTCGTCGGTTTGCCGCGCCGGAGACGTGAATCTGCGAAATCCGCGGACCATGGCCGAGCGCCGGACGAATCCGAGGAGCATACCCACAGATTTCGCGGATTACGCGGATCTGGGGGGATCGAGGAAACGGGAATCTGGGACTCGGAGACAAGGTAGATCATGATCGGTGTGTCGAAACTGTACTGCGGGACGGTCGAGCCGTCGGACGCGTTGCGTTACGGGCGCAGGTCCAAGGATCTTCCGTCGCACCTTCTTCAGTTCGCCGAGGACAAGAAGCCGGTCGTGGTCTGGAGCTGCACGCGGCGGTGCAACCTGAAGTGCGCGCACTGCTACTCCCGCTCCAGGAACGTCAAGTACAGGGGCGAACTGACGACCGAGGAGGGGAAAGCCCTGATCGACGATCTGGCGCGGTTCGGCGCGCCCGTGATCTTGTTCTCCGGCGGCGAGCCGCTCATGCGGCCCGACTTGCTCGAGCTGGCGCGCCACGCGACGGCCTCCGGCATGCGGGCGGTGATCTCGACGAACGGGACGTTGATCGCGAAGGACGCGGCGACGGATCTCAAGCAGATCGGCCTGAGCTACGTCGGCGTGAGTCTTGACGGCCTGCGCGAGACCCACGACAAGTTCCGCGGCGTGAAAGGCGCCTTCGACCGGGCGCTGGAGGGGATTCATAACTGCCAGGACGCCGGGATCAAGGTCGGGGTGCGCTTCACGATCAACAAGCGAAACGCGCAGGACATTCCGGGGATATTCCACCTGATCGAAGAGCGCGACATCCCGCGTGTCTGTTTCTACCATCTCGTCTATGCCGGCCGCGGCAGCAAACTCGTGGATGAGGACCTCTCGCACGAAGAGACGCGGCGGGTCGTCGATCTGATCATCGACCGCACGAAGGACCTCCACGACCGCGGCTTGCCGAAGGAAGTGCTGACCGTGGACAACCACGCCGACGGCGTTTACCTTTACTTGCGGGTCCTCAGGGAAGATCCGGAAAAGGCGAGGAAGGTCCTCGAGCTGTTGCAGATGAACGAAGGCAACAGTTCGGGCAAGGGGATCGGGTGCGTGAGTTGGGACGGCGAGGTGTACGCCGATCAGTTCTGGCGGCATCACTCCTTCGGCAACGTGCGCGAGCGCCCCTTCAGCGAGATCTGGATCGACCTGGGCGAGCCGCTCATGGCGAAGCTGAAGGAGAAGAAGCTCCACGTCAAGGGACGCTGCGGCAAGTGCACGTGGCTCGACGTCTGCGCCGGGAACTTCCGCGTCCGCGCCCAAGCCGTGACCGACGACCTCTGGGCCCCCGACCCGGCTTGCTATCTGACGGATGAGGAGATTGGGCTCCAAGGAGCGGAGTGACGGCGGGCGCGACGCCTGCGTTACAAAGGCGGGCAAGATGCTCGCTAGCCTGCGGGCGAGACGCCCGCGTTACGACTTCAAGCCGCCCGCGCATCGGCATGACGGACCGCGGATTCATCGGGACCGGTGGCAGGAATGGGCGCGGAGTCGGGCGGACTATTGAAAGACTTCCGGCAGGGCCCGGCGCATCTCCTTGGCCAAGCGTTGGGCCATGATTCTGTGGCCTTCGGCGTTGGGGTGGATCCGGTCGATCATCAGGCTCGAGCGTCCCATGATGCCGCTGAGGATGTTGGGCACGCATGCCGTGTTGTGCTTCTCGGCCAACTGCTCGATGCGTGAGCTCAGCCCGCCGGCGCCCAAGGGCGCATCCGCGCCCACCAGCACGACCGCCGCGCCGGCCGCGTGGATGCGGACGATCATCGACTCGAGATTCGCGGCAATCTCGTCCAGGGGAACGCGCTGCATGAGGTCGTTGCCGCCGAGCTCGAGGATCACAACCTTCGGATTGCGAGCGAGGACGTCCCGGACGAAGCGCTCTTGCGCCGCCCCGGTCGTATCGCCCCCGCGACCGGCGTTGACGATCGGCGCCCCCAGGTCGCGTTGGAGAAGGACAACGAAACTCTCGTTCGGCCTGACGCCGTGACCCGTGGTCAGGCTGTCGCCGAAGGCGATGATGTTGGTTCCCGAGGGAGCGGCGTTGGTGATCCGCGCGGGCTTTTCCGAGCGTCTCCAACGCCAGACCCCCGCAACAGCCGCAATGACGAGGACAAGGGCAAGGGCTTTTTTCAAACCAGACGACTCCCTTCACGCGGCGATTCAGGGGGATTCTTGCGGAGAGAACGTGGCGCGAAAGAGATGAAAAACCATGCTCGAGGGGAGAGAGCGAGGATCACTCGGTGGTTGCGGAGTCGGGTTGGCTGGGGGATATATCCGTTGGTTTCTCATTCGAGTCGGCCTTATCGGTGGTCGCGGAGTCGGGTTCGGAAGGGGATATATCCGTTGGTTTCTCGTTCGAGTCGGCCTTATCGGCGGTTGCGGGGTCGGGTTCGGAAGGGGATATATCCGTGGGTTTTTCTTGCGATTCGGCCTCGGCAGCGACGTCGACGCCGGCGTCGGTCTGCGCGTCCCCCCCTTTCCCGCGCGCATCTTTCCTCTCGGCCGTCTCCTCGGGGCGATGCCGGTCCAGTTTGACCCCGGACAGATCCAGGCTGTTGAATTTCTCCTGGCGGCGGGCCGTCTGCTTCCTCTCTCCTTGAGCTTTCACGGCGGGGGGCGCCTTCTCGGGTCGGCCGGCTCTGGCGTCGGCGTGGGGGCTGCGGGCAAGCTTTGGCGCGATCAGTTGGGCGATGGAGTGCTTGTAGATCAGGTGCTGCTTGCCGTCGACGTGCATGATGACGGTGAAGTTGTCGAAGCCTCGGACGGCGCCTCGAAAGACCGTGCCGTTGAGCAACATCACTTCGACGTCGACGTTCTCCCTTCTCACTTGGTTCAGGAAGCTGTCCTGCAGGTTCACATTTGCGTGCGACATGAGCGACTCTTTTCCGGTCCGATCAGAAACGGGCCACCGGGACGATTCTTCATCGTCTCCGCCTTGGCTGGAAGTGCATTAGATGCCAGAAAGAGAAGACATCTCAAGTGTTTTCTCGATGACGGAGGCGTTTTTTTCCTCCCCGCGCGCAATGTCGAGCCATACGGCGCCGGGCCACTTGCGGAAAAGCACGATCTGTTGCTTGGCGTACCGGCGGCTCAGGCGCTGGGTCTCCTCTATCGCCTCGTCGCGGCCTATTTGCCCCCGAACCAGCCGGAACATTTGGCGGTATCCCAGGGC
>DATKZW010000290.1:0-2334 GCA_035527775.1 Sumerlaeia bacterium
GAGAAAGAGGAGCATCTTGATCCGGTTGACGTTGACGCCGCGGCTGGTGGCGATCTCTTCGCCCGTGGTCAAAAGGTCTAACTCGCGCGAGAGATAGAGAAGGACGAGCCCCCCCGCGCACGTGAAGACCAGAACGCTGAGAGCGCCCCAGTAGTCCGCTCCCGAAAGGCCCCCCATGAGCCACCGCAGGATGCGGAAGGAGTTGAAGAAGTCGCTGGTGTACTGAATGAAGAGAATGAGGCTGGAAAAGAAGAAGCTGATGGCGACCCCCGCCAGAAGCATGGTCGACGTTGAGAACCCGCGCCTGGCCCGGCTCAGCCCGTACACGAGGCCGATCGCCAGAAGCGCGCCCAGGAGCGCGAAGAGTGAGACGCCCAGGCGCTCAAGGAGGAAAAAGAGCGCTCCCGAACTTCCGGAGAGGAGGCCCAGCCGAACGTAAAGCGCCGCCCCGAGCGAAGCGCCGCTCGCCACGCCGAGAGTGAAGGGGGTCGCCAGAGCGTTGCGAAAGAGGGCCTGGAAACTCATGCCCCCCAAGGCGAGGCCCGCCCCCGCAAGGAAAGCGAGCAGAACCCGCGGGAGGCGCAGTCTCCAGAACACCTCCGCTTCCATCGTATCGGCCCCGGGTTGCCAGATGACGCTCAAAGGCATGGTTCCCATGCCGAGGAGGGGCGCGCCAACCAGGACGGCAAGGGCGAGGACCGCGAGAAGTGCGAGCGTGTGACGCTTATTCAAAGATTGTGCTCCTCACAGACTGATCCCTTGCGGCGCGACGATGGAGGCGCCGGACTCGGCGTCGTGCATGAAATGGAAGGAGGCGTCGTAGATGTGGCCGAGGATGGCCTCGTCCAAGATCTCGCGCGGCGTGCCGCGGAACGCCACGGCGCCCCCTTTGAGCGCGAGAATGCGATCGCTGAAAAGGACCGCGCAGTTGATGTCGTGTGTGACCGCCACGACCGTTACGCCGGACTCCTTGTTGAGGAGGCGGAGCAGTTTGAGAATCTCGGCCTGGTGCTTGTAGTCGAGGAAGGCGGTCGGCTCGTCGAGAAGGAGGATCTCGGCGCCTTGGGCGAGAGCCGCCGCCAGAAAAACCTTCTGGCACTCGCCTCCGCTCAGGGTCCCGAGCCTCCGCTCCGCGAACTCAGCCGTGCCCGTGATCTCCAAGGCATGCTGCACCGTCCTCTCGTCTTCGCGGGAAACCGACGAAAAGGGACTCAGGTGCGGGTAGCGCCCCATCGTGACGAACTCGCGCACGGTGAAAGGGAAAAGGCCCCCGCTGGCCTGGGGAACGTAACCCACGAGCCGGGCGAGCTCTTTCTGCCTGTAGGCCCCCAGCGGCTTGCCCTTCAGGCGGATGCGGCCCGCGCCGCCCGTGTGAATGCGAACGAGACACTTGAGGAGAGTGGTTTTCCCCGCGCCGTTCGGGCCGACCACGGACCAGTACTCGCCACAATCCACGCGGAGAGAAACGCCCTTCAGGATCCGCTTGGCGCCGATCGCGAACGAGAAGTCCTCGACCTCGATCACCGGAAGCGTCATTGGGATTTGTCTTCCCGTTTCTCGTCCCAAGGGATTTCGGGATGGAGGATGCGCGCCAGATCCTCGAGCAGCGCGATGAAGCGCAGACCGGGGCGCAGGGCGTAGGCCTCTTTGATGACGTAGACGCGCTTGTTGCGAACCGCGTCCACGCGGCCGATCTCCTCCCACTGCCGGATGATCTCTTCCCGGCTCTTTCCGATCTTCTCGAAGTTGTCCACCAGCTCGACGATGATCTCGGGATTGACGCGCAGGAAGCCTTCACGGGAAAGGGTGGGAGATCGCACCACACTGTCTTCGAAAGCGTTGACGCCTCCGGCAAGGACGATCAGCTCGTTGTAAAAGTCCTTGCGGCCCGCGACGAAAGCGTCATCGAGTTTCCCCGAACCGGAGCGGTCGCGCCAGATGCAGATCAAGACCCTCGGGCGCCGAAGCGCGCGCGTTTTTCCACGGATCCGCGCCGTGCGTTTCTCGATATCGGCCGCGATCTTCCCCGCCTCCTTCGCCTTGCCGCAAGCCTCCCCGACGATGCGAATGGATGCCAGAATGTCAGCGACGGTTGTATGTTCCACGGCCAGGGCTCTGACGCCCAGACCCTCGAGGCGTTTCCGCGACTCGGGCTGGCTTGAAAGCATGACGACGAGATCGGGTTTCACCGAAATAATGGCTTCGTAGTTCGGGTCGACGAAGCCGCCGATCTTCGGTTTCGTTCTCGCTTCCTCGGGGCAGTCGCAGTAGCGAGTCACCCCCACGACGCGGTCGCCGAGGCCGAGGGCGAAAAGAAGCTCCGTCAGACTCGGG
>DATKZW010000291.1:0-26137 GCA_035527775.1 Sumerlaeia bacterium
CTACTACCTCACGGCCAACGGCTCCGCCGTCGCCCCCGCAATGCCCACGGACCTCGACCTCGCGGCGGAAGACGACACGGGGTGCTCCGACAGCGACAACATCACCAACACGACGGCAAGCCTCACGATCTCGGGCGCCGTGGGATCGGGCACGCCTTCCGAGAGGGTCCTGCTCAACGAAGGCGACGCGATCCTTACCTCCGCAACGCTCGCCGCGTTCCGTTCGCCGGGCCTCGACGTCGATCTTGCGCCAGGCGCGCATACCATCACGGCAGCGACAACTGACGTTAACGGTTACGAATCCGATCCCTCGGCGCCTCTCTTGATCATCGTCGACGTTGCCCGCCCCGAGATCGTTCTCCTCGCGCCGCGGGACCCGCACCCCGGCCAACCCGAGAGCGTCGATTTCACCGTGGCCTTCGACGAAGGCGTGACAAGTTTCGGCGAGCCCTCCGCCGTCACGGTGCATCACGACGGCACGGCGCACACGAGCGTGACCATCGCGCCCGCTCCGGTGAGCGGCGGCGATTCGCCGGCGACCTACACCGTAACAGTCAGTGGCATTACGGGCGCCGGATCGCTCTCGCTCAGCGTCAACCCGAGCAGCGCCTTCGACTTCGCCGGCAACGCCACGCTCGGCGGCGGCCCGAGCGCCGCGGTCTGGATCGAGCCTCCGTCCCCCACGCCCACACCAGCCGAGACGCCCGAGCCGACGGCGACGCCCACGCCCGTCGCGCCGCCGACCGCCACCCCCACTCCCGGGGCGCCGCCCGAACCGATCCGCGCGCTCATCACATCCTTCTACAACCTCCTCCTCGCCCGCGATCCCGAGCCGGGGGCCGTCGACGCCTGGCATCATGGCTACTTTGACTACGCGCTCTCCTTCGACATCGACGTCTGCTTCGTCCCCCGCGAGATGGCGCGCATCTTCTTCCTCTCCGAGGAGTACGCCGCGCGCAGTCGCACCGACGCCGAATTCATCGCCGACTGCTACCGCATTTTCCTCGACCGCGAGCCCAGCGGCGCGGAACTGACGGCATGGCTCGGGGGCGTATGGAACCGCGCCGAAGTCATGACCGTCTTCAGCGAGTCCGAGGAGTTCGCCGCGCGGATCGAGGCAATCTATCCCGGTTTTCCCGGCGAGCCGGCGCGCAACTTCGTCGCGTCGATGTACATCGGCCTCCTCGATCGCTGCCCGGACCAGGCCGGTCTCGAATACGCCGCAAGTCTCTTCGACGCGGCCTACGCCTTAGGCGGCCTCGAAGGCGTGCGCGCGCAAGCCAAGCAGACGGCGCGGGAGATTATGGCCTCCGAGGAGTTCCAGAGCTCTCTCGGTTCCGCAATCCCGGACGCGCATTCGGCAATCGTTGCGCGCCTCTACCGCGCCTTTCTCGGCCGTTTCCCGAGCGACACGGAGGCCGCCTACTGGTCGGGCGAACTCGACTCCGGCGCCCGAACGACCGACGACCTGATCGACCTCTTCGCCGATTCGCCGGAGTTCACGGCGCGGCTGCATCAGCGCTTCGGGCAATAGGGAGAATCCGCGGATTGCGCAGCTTGCGCGGATGCGCTCGCATACCGGCAACGGCCGCGGAGCTTCTCGCCGTTGCTCCGCGGTCTCGGCGTCGTTTGCGAAACAAACCGAGGAACCTCAGAAGGGTGCGAACTCCTACCTTGGCAGGTCTCGAACTCTTGCCGTTGAAGTGTCCCGACTGGGCTGCCGGGTCCGCGACAGCGCACGCGGGAGGCTATGGAAAAGCCCGCAACGTCTTTTTACCCTTGAGGAATCCGACGAGACGTGGCACGAAGCGATTCCCAGGATGGTGAAGCGCCGGAACTCTCTGGAATTGGGGTCGAGAGAAGGGAGGAAGCGGAATATGCTGAAGACGTTGCCAATGATCGTCAACGGTCGGACCGCGAGGCGTTCCTCGTGGGACACTTCGGGTCGAAACGCGGACGCGTGGACCATCCCCGCCGGGGAATCGCGCGTCCTGGCCGACATCCCGGGGCCGGGGAAGATCACGCATCTCTGGATGACGCAGCCCAACCACTACCGGGAGTGCCTTTTGAAGATCACGTGGGACAACGCCCGGCATCCGAGCGTGCTGGTCCCGCTCGGGGATTTCTTCTGTCTCGGGCACGGGATCGTCAACAGCTTCCAGTCGCTCCTCTTCACCGCGTCGACGAACGGCAACAACCGCTTCAACCACGGCTGCGCGCTCAACTGTTACGCTCCGATGCCGTTCCGCGAGCGCGCCGTGGTCGAGCTAATCAATGAGAGCCGGGAGAACCATTGGCAGTACTTCTACGTCGACCACGAGGCGCCGGCTGAAGTTCCCGAAGACGCCGGCTATTTCCACGCCGAGTTCCGGCGGACGAATCCCTTCGGCGGGTGGGGACGCGAGATCTCGGTCAACAGCCGCGAGGCGAACATCGCGAACAGGGGAAAACTCGCCTGGCAGAACAACTACGCGATCCTCGAGACCAAGGGGCGCGGCCATTACATCGGCTGCAATCTCTCGGTGACGAATTTCCAGGGCGCGTGGTGGGGAGAGGGCGACGACATGATCTGGGTCGACGGCTACAAGTGGCCCCCCGACTTCCACGGCACGGGCAGCGAGGATTACCTGAACCAGGCTTGGGGCATGCAGGACAACGCGTTCCTGCGCAACGGCTCCTCCATCCACGAAAAGAACACGAACGGCTACCAGACGAGTTACGTCTTCCACCTCGAGAACCCGGTGCGATTCCAGAAAGAGGTCAAGGTGACGATCGAGCACGGCCACGGCAACCACCTGGCCAACGAGATGTCGTCGGTCGCCTACTGGTACGCCGACAAGCCGACGCGCATCGCCGAACCGCCCGCCGTTGCGAAACGCATGCCGGTTCTGCGCGACAACCAAGGCCGCTGGCTTTACGACAAAAAGAACCAATGCCCCGGAAAGCCGGTTGTCGTGAACGCGGAGATGAAACGGATGAAAGCCAAATGGGCGAGGCAACACTAGTGTTCTGTCCCGGAAATTCTTTGACATAATCTTTTCACTTCAGACAGAATCGAGTCGGCCGTGGCTACCCAGACAAAGGCTTTGCATTTGCCGTTGTAACTTCGGACGAAGCGCTCGATCCGGGCGATCAGTTCCTTGACGCTCTTGAAAGAGCCCCGGCGGATCGCCTTTTGCGTGATGATGTTGAACCAGATCTCCACTTGGTTCAACCACGAGGCGTAGGTGGGCGTGTAGTGAACGTGCCAGCGGGGGCGGAGGGCCAACCAATGGCGGACCTTGGCCTGTTTGTGCGCGCCATAGTTGTCCACCACCAGATGAACGTCCAGGTTGGGCGGAACGTTGCGTTCAATTTCCCGTAGGAACTGGAGGAACTCTTGATGACGATGGCGCGCTTTGCACGAGTGGATCACTTGTCCACTGGCAATGTCGAGCGCGGCGAACAGGGTCGTGGTCCCGTGGCGCACATAGTCGTGCGTCACTCCCTCCGCGTAGTGCAGAGCCTTCAGGCACCTCCGGAACGGACGCTCGGAACCCTCGTAGGCGACCAGGTGGCGCTGCTGACGACTCGCGTACGTCAGGTTGTGGCACTCGCGGCACCGCAACCGGAACCCGTCATAGGGCATATAGTCTAAATCCGCCATCTCCATTCAGGGCGTTTGCTTCAGTTGCCCGGCGTCCAGATCTCCTTTGCTGGTCCGCCAAATATACCCGGCGCTCTTGGTGCCATTCGTGCTGTCGTATATGTAGATGGGATATCCGGGCGCGCACACCATAGGCGACAGGTGGGCGTTTGCGCCGAGGCTGGGTGCGTTGTAGAGAAGAGAAGGCCCGATGGACCGGACGTACCAGCTGAAGCCCGCGGCATTCGCTTGCGCCGCGTAGGCCTCGTAGCCCACTCCCGCAAGTGGCGGCGCCCGCAGCACGAAGAACCGGTAGAGATCCCGTACTGGATCGTTGGGGTCGCCCGCAATCCCTCCGAACACGTCAAACAGCGGGGTGGTCATGTAGGCGACCGGTGTGGTGAGCCGGGACCAGGCATACGAGACTTGGCTCCGCTCGGTCCCGCCGAGCCCAAGAAGCGTGGCCGCTTCGTTCTGGTCGAGCGTGTACTTGCCATTGTCCACACAATAGGCTTCCATGGCGGTGGCAAAGGTCCGCATGTCCGTTTTGGACCTGGACACCTTGGAGCGCGTTTGCGCCTCCAGGAAATTGGGAACTGCGATCGCCGCCAAGATGGCAATGATTGCCACGACGATGAGGAGTTCGATCAAAGTGAACGCTCCCCGTGGTCTCCTCGGCCCGGCAACCATCGCCTTTTGCCGCCCACGGCTCCCAGTGATCAGTCGAGCTTCAGACTTCCGGGTTCTTGTCGCCATCATTTGCCTCTCTTTCCCTTCCACCAGGGAAGGTGTCCACGATTTCCGCTCCTTCTTCCGGGAGAGTCTTGCCCTCGCCATGGTACTGCACCTGCATCGTGTGATCGACGGATATCTCCGCCGCACAGCCTTCATTGTTGCACATGTAGGACACCCGCCAGATGACGCAATCCGTCGCATATTCACCGAGATCCGGCCTGTCGTTGCCCAGACCCAACGCCAGCATCGGTTGCGTCCGGTCCAGGGCCTGAACCTGGCTCTTCTCGTCCACGCACAACACCATCGCATTGTCGGGCGGGTTGGGATAGAGCCCGACGATGTCGCGCACTTTCTCGACGAAGAACGGGTCGGTGGAGAGCTTGAAGTGTTTCTGACGGTGCGGCGCCAGTGCGAACGCCTTCCAAACCCGTTGCACGGTGGACTTGGACAGGCCCGTCTGGGAGCGCCATCGAGCGACAACTCCAGTGTGTGCCGTTGGGGGGCCGCGTGTGGATGGTCTTTTTGATCAGAGAGGCGATCTCTTCGTCCCCGATCGAGCGCGGCCCGCCCGGGCGCAACTCGTCGTAGAGTCCCATCAGGCCTTGTTTGCGGAAACGCTCGCGCCAAGTGGCGACAGTCACCCGATGCAGACCGATCGTTTGGGCGATCGCCATGTTGCTTTGGCCCTCGGCGCTCAACAGGACAATACGGGCGCGCTGGACCAAACTGTGCGACAGCGAACGGGAATTCGCCATCGAGACCAGTTGCCGGCGCTGATCTTCGGTGACGGAGAGGGGAGCAAGAGCGGGACCATGAGCCGTGAGAGTTCTCCTCGCAATGAGATGGAGAAAACTATCACGGCGAGGGCGTATTGTCAAGTTAATCAGGGGACGGCACACTAGGAATCCTCGCCCGTGGAATCCGTCAAGTCCCGGAAATCCCCGGGACGGGAGCATCGCGCGGTCAAAGGCGCGACGCGAGGAGGAGGGACTCCGCGGGAGTGCGGTTTGCGCCGTTCTTGCTCCTTCTGTTCCTGGCCAATCCTGGCGCCGCCTCGGCGTGCGAGCCCGTTTTGCCTCTTGTCTAGGTTTTCTTCAGGACGGTTTTCATCACGGGGTCCCTTGCCGTTCTTGTTGCGCCTGCCGCGGCTTTGGCGCCCGTCTTCCACTGCCGCATCTCGCAGCTACCGTCCAGGGCGGCCCTGGCGCTCTGTCACGTCCTCGTGCGGCAGCACGGATGCGCGGGCCGTCAGCAGGAGTGCATCTCCTTCTGCCAGTCTGACGGCGTTGCGGAAGGACAAGACGACCAGACTGTCCTTGCGTTGCGCCGACGCCGCGACCTTGCGACCGTTGCGCCACGCGGCGAAATCGGTTCCTCTCAGGTTGAGACGCAGTTCGCGGAATTCGATCGCGCCCGACGCGCAACGGAGCGTGAAGCGGCCGGCCGTCTGCTCGAAAGTCCCCCATCCCGTGGAGGAGACCCACGGCGCGCGGATGTCCGGAGAGCGCAGCGGCGGCGCAATCGTGAGGGCGCCGCGGGGGACGTCGATCTTGAAGCCGGTTGCCCCGAGAAGGATCGCCCAGCTCGACATGGCGCGGTAGTAGTGGTTGCCGCACTCGACGTGATTCCAGAAGCGTCCCGCTTTCGCGTAGCGCTCGTGGATGTTCCTCACCACTTTCTCGCCCTCGGCCACCATGCCGAAATCCAGCATCATCGACGCGATGGCGTACTCGACGCCGGTCCATGGGGCGACCTGTTGGACGTTTCCGTAGGTGCTGAGGCGGCGGGGTTTCCCCGGCGGGTAGTGGGCGTTCTGAAGCCCGTTGTCGTCGGTGTAGTTATGCCGGTCGATGGCGCGAAGCGCGGCGACGATTCGCTCGGAGGGCAAAGCCGAGCCGAGTCCGATGAGGTGAGCGAACCAGTCGCCGCTGACTTGGTCGGTCATGCAGCACTCGTCGCGCTCCTCGCCCTCGACCCAGAGACTGTAGTACTCGCCGTTCCAGAGCTTCCGCTCGAAGCTCGCCACGCCTTTCTCAAGGGTCTTTCGCCACGCGGCCGCGCGTTTCCCTTCGCCGAGGTCCTCGGCGACGCGGATTCCGGCGAGGAGGGCCGAAAGCCAGAGGCTGGAGATGTAAGAGGGGGCGCCGGAGAAATTCCATGCGTCGTAGGTGTTGCGCTTCGTGTCGTGGTCGGGGAGGCCGTCGCCGTCCGCATCGAGCTGCGCGATGTTGTCGAGCGCCCGGCAGATGTGGGGCCAAAGACGCTGGATGTACGCCTCGTCGCCCGTCCACAGGTAGTCTCGGCAGGCGAGCAGGACGAACTGCTGGTTCATGTCCACGCGGTCGAATCCGTTGTCGACCTGTGAGAAGTCGGGCGTGAAGAAGTGGTGGACGCGCCCGTCCTCGCGCTGAAAGCGCGCGCCCATCTCCATCTGTTTTTTCTGCAGTTCCGGGAAAAGGGCGAGGATGTTGAAAGAGCCTTGGTAGGTGATGTCGGTCGTGTGGAACCCGCAGCAGCCCAGGCCTTCCCAGATGCCGAAATCCCCCGCCTTCGTCCACCAGGAGCATTTCACAAGGGTCGTGAGTTGGCCCGACCAGGCGTCGGCCATCTCGGGCGCAAGAGTCGTGTCGAACAAGGCGTCGGCGAAGGAGCGCGTCGCCCGCCGGTGCGTCTCGAAGTTCTCGACGAGGAAACGGCTCACCGCTTCCGCGTCGTTGAACCAGCGCTCGTACTTGTGGCCGAGCGCGTTCCCCTTGGCGCTGTAATGATAGGGAAAATGCCACGCCAGCGTGAAGCGGATCTCCTCCTCTTCGAGCGGCTCGAGGGAAGCGGCTGAGGCGAGAGCGACGTCGCCCCAGCGCTGGCGCGCGCGGTCCTCGCCTTCGAAAGCGTCCAGACGCCGGCGCACGGCGCTGAGGAACGCGTTGACGCCCTTCGCGGTCTCCAGCGTTCTTGGCTCCACGGATTGGACGCGTCTCCAAAAGGCATCGAAGGAAGCGTAGCGTCGCAGTTGGCGGACCAAGGCGGCTTTCTTTGCGCTTGGCAAAGCCGCGATCTCTTCGTCGCTCAGGCGCAGGAGGGACGCGGGAGAGCGGCTGCCGGACAAGCTGGGGAGCCGTCCCGCGTCGCGGAAGTCCCGCAAGAGGGATTCGTAGGGAATGCCGAACGGCTCGGACCATGCGACGTGACCTCGGATGTACTCGGGGAAGTCTCCGAGCGCCCAGCTTGCTTCGCCGCCCGTTACGGAGAGGCCGAGGCTCCCGACGCCCGCCCCGCACGGTTTCGGCGGGGCGCCCGTCCGCATGGTGAGGTAAGCCGTTTCCCCGGCGCGTGCGATGCTGTTGGCGAGGTCGCGCTCCCTGGATCGGAGGGCAAGGGGGTTCTTGAGCGTCGCCAGGAGTGAGGTCTTCACGCGTTTGTCCGTGCGATTCTTCAGATGGAAGACCACGTTGAACCCGGGCGTGCCGCTCGTCCGGGCGTCGTGGGGCGCGAAGGGGGAGAACATGACGGCCGAGATCTCGACGGGCAGGTCGTCGTCATGGTACGTGAGGCGCGCCCGAGGGAACTGCCCCTCGAACGTGATCGACGAAACGCTCTTCAGCCACGCCTGGCTGTAGAGATCGTGCTGGTCGGTCCTCAGTCCGAGCCGACGCATGCGGACGCCGTCGCGGTCGGATTCCGTCCGCAGGAAGAAGGCGAGGGCGCCCGGCGGCATGTCGGGGCCTGGCCCCTGACAGGCTTCGGGCTGCTGGGGCGCCCAGTCGCCGCCGCGCTCTCCCAGGTTGAAGATCTGCCACTCATGGAAATACCCATCGGGACGGATTTCGACGGTTCCCGTCCCGAGTCCGCCGAGCGGAATGCCGCTGTTGTGCGCGATCTGAGATTGGATGACTGCCATTCTCTTGTCCTCTCATTCAGCGTCGTTGCTCATGTTGCGGGTTGTCTGAGAACCCGCCGTGCGGGTCGTCAGCGCCTTTCGTTCGGTTCAAGAGGGCGCCCTTTCGCCCCTTCGGAAAAGATCGCTCAATTCCCGCGTGCCGAAAATCCCCTGCGGTCGAAGTCGAATCAAGCCGATCAGCAGCAGCGCATAGATGATTTGCGGATTCTCCTTGGCCATGAGGAGGACGGCGACGTCCTCTTCGCGACCCGTTATTCCCGCGAAGATCTCCGGCAGGTAACGCACCAAGGGATCGATGAGCCCCAGGACGACGGCGCCGAGGATGGCGCCCGTGATGCTGCCGAGACCCCCGAGCACGATCATGAGAAGCACCATAATCGTGCACATGAGTCCAAAGTCTTTCGGTGCGATCAGGTAGCGGGAATACGCGAAAAGCGCCCCTGCGAGGCCGGCCAAGGCGGAACCGATAACGAAGGCCTCGACTTTGAGAAGCGAGGCGTTCATCCCCATGACCTGGGCTGCGATTTCGTTCTCGCGAATGGCGAGAAAGGCGCGGCCGGTGGCGGAGCTCTTGATATTGCGGACGACGATGGTTGCCAGCGCGATCGCCGCAAGGACCACGAGAAAGGCCCAATGGGAATCGAGTTTGTCGACGGCGAGAGTCAGGCCGCGCGATCCGCCGAAGATGTCCTGGCGAAAGCTCTGAAAGAAGATCCGAACGATTTCCCCAAAGGCGAGAGTGGCGATGGCGAGATAGTCGCCAGTCAGCCGCAGACAAGGCACGCCGACGGCAAGCCCCGCGACGCCCGCCGCGAGCATCGCCAGAGCCGTCCCTATGCAGAGATGCGTCCAGTAAGCGGGGCTGTAGAGTGTCGGCTCGACGGCGTTCATGTAAAGCGCCGCCGCGTACGCGCCGATGCCGAAAAACGCGGCGTGCCCGAGCGAGAACATCCCCGTGAAACCATTGATCAGATTCAGACTGATTGACAGAATCACGAAGATTCCCATGTACAAGAGCGCTGAGAAAACGATGTCAGCCATCTTCCTCTCACCTCTCGACGCTTGCCATCGCTACACCTTCTCCCGCCTCAACACGCCGAGAATCCCTCCCGGCCGAAACATGAGAATAAGCACGAGAATGGCAAAGGCTACGGCATCCTTATACGCGGAGTCTAGATTGGCGAACACGGCGAGATTCTCCGCCAGCCCAATCACCAGCCCGCCGAGAACGGCGCCGGGGATCGAGCCGATGCCGCCGACGACGGCGGCGACGAAGGCCTTGAGTCCCGGCATGAAGCCCATCATTGGCTCGACGATGCGCAGCATGCCCGTCAACATGCCGGCCAGACCCGCGAAGGCGCCCCCCAGGGCAAAGGTGCGGGCGATCACGGCGTCGGTGTCGATCCCCATCAGCTTGGCCGTTTCGAGGTCCTGGGAAGTCGCGCGCATCGCTTTGCCAAAGCGCGTCCTCATGACGAGCGTGTAGAGAAAGGCCAGCGTGACCGCGGCGATGATCAAGATGAGGAGCTTGGCGTTCTGCAATTCGAATCCCAGGGGATGCGCGTAGGCGTGATACCATCGCAGGAAGGCGCCCCAACAGGCGTCGGGATCGTTTCCTGGGACGGCGTAGCTGCGCGGATTCGGCGAGAAAGCCAGCCGCGCCAGGTTCTGCAGAAGAAACGACACGCCGATGGCCGTCAGCAGCGCCACGATGCGGTCGTAGCCCCGGATCGGCCGGTAGGCGATGCGTTCGGTCGCTACCGCCAGGAGGGACGCGCCGCAGACGGAGGCGCCGAAGGCGAGCGCGAGGACCAGCGCGAAGAGCCACGGCGAGGAGGTGGCGGACGCGGGCGTGGCGAGGATGAAGAGCCCGATGTATGCGCCGATCATGAAAAACTCGCCATGGGCGAAGTTGATCAGTTTGACGATCCCGTAAACAAGCGTATAGCCGAGGGCGATCATCGCGTAAAGACTGCCCTCGGCCAAACCGTCGAGAATCGTCTGGAGGAGTTCTTTCATCCGGAAAACCTTGGGGAGTTCGCCCTTCGGGGTCTCGCAGAATCTCCCCGCGGCTCGGTCAATCCTCTACTCGATTCATGAACTGCTTTCCGTCGCTCACAAGCGGTTTCTGCGCCGAAAGAAGCGCTGGAGATGCGACGGCACACGGCTCAGCGGGCAGGTCGCCCGTCGGAGACGGCCTCCCACGTTCCTTCCCCGTGCGGGAGGCGGGTCCTCTGGTTTCATCTCAACCGGCCCTCGCGACCACGTTCTCTCCCAGCGTGGGAGGCGGCCTCCGGCCGGCGAAGCATGGCGGAGAGGCGATGACGACGCAGACCCCTGCCACGTTGGTCCTTTGCCCGCGTTCCCCGGCGTTGCGGGCCGCGGGAGTTCGGGACCTACGGATTCACGACCTTGACGAACCTCTTCTCAACGCCCCCGCCCTCGGCTTTCTCGAATCTCAGCACGACCAGACTCTTGAGCGGATCGCCCGAGGCCTGCATGGCGATCGAGCCCGTGGCGCCTTTGTAGTCCTCGATCGCGGCGAGCGCATCGCGCAACGCTACGCGACGCTCCCGCAGGTCGCCGGACAACGCCTTCGCGCCGGCGCGTCGCGCCGCCTCGGCGATCAGGCCGACCGAGTCGTACCCGAGCGCTTCGAAAGAGCCCGGGGTCTTAATCCCGCGCTTTCCGGCCAACGTCATGAACGCCTCGAGCTCGGGCGTCGACACGTCCGTGGAGAAGGCGGCCGAGAAGAAGCTCCCCACCAGCCGCTCCCCGGAGTTGTCCACCAGACTGTCGTCGTCCCAGCCGTCGGCGCCGAGAAGATGGGCCTCCAGCCCCAGTTCGCGCGCTTGGTTGACGATGAGGGGCAGCTCGGGCGGATAGCCGGGGACAAAGACCCCGCCCGCGCCCATCTCGCGCAGCTTGCGCAGCTGCGGCGTAAAATCGGTGTCGCCTTGCTTGTACGACAGAGTCGCCGGGACTTTCCCGCCGAGCTCCTCGAACCTCTCGGCGAAACTCCGACAGAGCCCCACGCTATAGTCGCTCGTGGTGTCCTGGAACGGCACGGCGGACTCGATCCGCAAGTCCTCGCGTGCGAACTTGGCCATGGCCGCGCCTTGAAATGAATCGTTGAAGCACGCGCGGAAGATAAAATCGCCGTGGCCCGTGATCGTGTCGTTCGTGCCGGTGGGCGTGATGAGGACCGTGCCCTTTCGCTGCGCGTCGCGCACGATGGCCAGGCAGTTCGTGCTCGTGATGGGTCCCACGACGGCGAGCGCTTTTTTCAGGCCGACGAGTTTGCGCAACGCGTCGGCCGACTTCGTCGTGTCGTTCTCGTTGTTTTCCACGACGAGCTCGATCTTGCGGCCGGCGACGCCGCCCGCCTTGTTGATCTCGTCGCGGGCCATTTCGATGCCCGCCAGCGTGCTTTCGCCGTAATCCGCCAGCGCGCCCGACAGGGGCAGGATGACGCCGATTCTCACGGGCTCGCGGCCGGCGCCTTCCTCTTGCCTCTCAACCGGCTCTTGCCCTTTTCCTACGTCCGCCGGCTTCTGTTCGGACCGGTCGCCGCAGCCAAAGAAGAGCGCCAGAACTACGGCCACGGCGAGCGAGGCGAAGCTTCTCCAAGCGATAAGACGATCCATGGCAGGTACCTCCATCGTGTGGCTGCATTCCAGGACCGCCGCCCGGGCGGCGGCGAGACGCCGCCCCGCCGGCGCCGCACCGCGCTCCCGAGCGAATAGGTCGGGGCTAGGAATATCCCTTTGGCTTCGCCGTGTCAAGGCATTCATCCGGGGCGATTCGCTCGACGCCGGCGTGTCAGACCTTGTACTGCAAATCGTAAAGCCGCCGGTAGAGCCCGTCGCGTTGGAGGAGTTCCTGGTGCGTGCCTTCCTCGTGGATTTTGCCGTGATGGAAGACGACGATCTTGTCGGCGTTCTGGATCGTCGAGAGGCGGTGGGCGACGATGATGCACGTGCGGTCCCGCATGAGTTTCGCCAGGGCGTCCTGAATCAGCGCCTCGGTCTCGGTGTCGATGTTGGCCGTCGCTTCATCGAGAATGAGAAGGTCGGGATTGAAGGCGACGGCGCGCGCGAAGGCGAGGAGCTGCTTCTGCCCGACGGAAAGCGTCGCGCCGCGTTCGAGGACTTCGTTTGCGTAGCCCTTGGGCAGGCGCGAGATGAAGGGGTCGGCGTTGACGTAACGCGCTGCGTCGCGCACCTGTTCGTCGCTGATGGCGCGGTTGCCCAGCCGGATGTTATCGGCGATGGTTCCGGAGAAGAGAAAAACGTCCTGCAAAACGATGGCCATGCGGCGGCGCAGGTCGTCCTGGCGGAGCGAGCGCACGTCGCGTCCGTCGAAAAGGACCTCGCCCCGCTGCACGTCGTAAAGACGACTGATGAGATTGATGACGGTGCTCTTGCCCGCGCCCGTGGCGCCGACGAGCGCCACCGTCTGGCCCCGCTCGACCTCGAGGGAGACGTCCTCGAGCGCCCAGTCTTCGTTCTTGTAGGCGAACCAGGCGTCGCGCAAAGCCACGCCCTGCCGGAGGGGCGCCGCCTCGACGGGCTCTTCGGGATCCCGCACCGCGATCGGTTCATCGAGCAATTGAAAGATCCGCTCGGCCGAGGCCATGGCGCCTTGGAAGATGTTGTAGCGTTCGGCCAAGTCGGTGATGGGCATGAAGAACCAGGCGATGTATTGAAAGTAGAGATAGAAGTCGCCCACCGACAGCGGCTGTCCGTCCGCGCCTCTCAGCCCGACGGTTTTCCAGCCCCCGTAAGCCAACACCATGACGACGGCCAGCGTCGAGACGATCGAGACGATGGGAAAGAATCGGGCGTAGCGCTTCACCGTTTCGATCTGCGCGTCGCGGTAGCGGGCGTTCATCTCGGCGAACTTCTCCTGGTTCACCGCTTCGCGATTGAAGGCTTGCACGGTGCGAATCCCCGCCAGATTCTCTTGGAGATAGGCGTTGAGCGCCGCGATGCGCACGCGCACCGCGCGGTACGCCGTTCGCGCGCGAATGCGGAAATTGTAGGCCGCGACGCCGAGGAGCGGGCCCGTGAGGATCAAGAGCAACGCCAGCCTCCAATCGAACCAGAACCACGCCGCCACGATGCCGGCCAACAGGACCATGTCGGCAAAGATGTCGACGACTCCCTGCGCGAAAAGGTCGTTCAACACGGCCACGTCGCTTGTGGCGCGGGTCAACAGACGCCCCGAGGGCGTTCGATCAAAGAAGCCGAGAGAAAGGGAATGCAGTTTCTCGAAAATGTCGTGGCGCAGATCGCGCATGCCGCGCTGGCCCACCCACGCCGTGATGTAAGAGAGAGAGAAATTCGTGGCGAAGATCACACCGAGCAGGGCGAGCCAGAGGAGCGAGAAACGCCGGCATCCCGCCCGCGCTTCGGGCGTCGTGGCGGGAATGAAATTGTCGATGATGTGCCGCGCGATCCACGGCCCGACGACTCGCAGCCCCGCCGCGCCGATCGCCAGCAGAATGGCGGCCATCACGAACCACCGGTAGGGGCGCAAGTAAGGCCAGAGCCGCCGCGCCAGCCGGGCGTCGAAAACCTTG
Organism: Sumerlaeia bacterium; assembly: GCA_035527775.1. Classification (GTDB taxonomy): domain Bacteria; phylum Sumerlaeota; class Sumerlaeia; order UBA8349; family UBA8349; genus DATKZW01. Next base: position 13,843 of record DATKZW010000291.1, read on the forward strand.
CCCAGTTCCCCTTCGTCATAGAGGGCGGCAACGCCGCCTCCGTGCGGTGGACTCATATCATGCTAGCCTCGACGAGAATGTTCTTCTTCCCAAGAGGGTGCGCGCCTGATGCCTGGAGGAACTCCGGAATCCCAAACCCGAAATCCCAATCTCGAAATCCGAAACAAATCCGAGATCCCTGATCCCTGACCCCTGACCCCCAATCCCTGATTCATCCTTCCGCCTCACACCTCCTCCTTGATCGCCTCCTCCAACTGCTGGCGACGATGGATCTCCGCGTACAGCCCGCCATGCTCCACCAACTCGTCGTGCGTTCCCCGCTCGACGATCCTGCCGTCGGCCAAGACGATAATTTCGTCCGCTTCGCGCACCGTTGACGTCCGGTGGGAGACGAGGATCGTGGTTCGCTCGCGCATGACCGACCGAAGTTCCTGGAGAATGCGCTCCTCGGTGTGCGTATCGACGCTGGCAAAAGCATCGTCCAGAACCAGGATTGGCGGATCGTGGACCAAGGCGCGGGCCAGCGCGATGCGCTGCTTCTGACCCCCCGAGAGATTGACGCCCCGCTCGCCAAGCCGCGTCCGGTACTTGTCCGGGAATCCCTGAATGTCGCCGTCCACCGACGCGATGCGCGCAGAGTCCTGCGCTTTCTCTTCATCCACGTCGCGCCCGAGGCCGAAACAGATGTTCGCCGCGATCGTGTCGGAAAAGAGGTACGTCTCTTGAAACACCATGCCGACTGAACGCCTGAGAACGTCAAGCGGATAGCTGCGGATGTCATGTCCGTCGATAAACACCCGCCCGGGAGGCGCCTCGTAGAGGCGGCTCACGATCTGGGCGATGGATGACTTGCCCGAACCCACGGGCCCCACGATGCCCAGACTCTTGCCCCTCGGGATTCTCAGGGAAACGCCCCGGAGGGACGGGCGATCGGATTTCGGGAACGTGAAGGTCAGATTGCGGAACTCGATCTCCCCCCGGACGCTTTGCAGGGAGGAATCCGTTTCCTCGGCGTCCTTGATGGCCGGCGCCTGATCCCAGATCAGCAGGATGCGGTGCATCGAGGCCGCGGCGCGCTGGTAAACGCTCGTCACCCACCCGAGGCCCAGCACGGGGAAGAAGAGGTTGCGATAGAGCATCACGAAGGCCACGAGCTCGCCCTTCGTCATCATGCCGGAACGGTCGGCGAGCAAGACGGGATCGTCCGTGACGAATCGGCTGCTCACCCAGATGATGACGATGTTGCCGAGGATGAAGAGTGTGATGAGAATCGGATGGAACGCCGCCTGCACTCGGGCCAAGGCCATGTTCAGCGCCGCGTATTTCTCATTCGCCTCGTCCAGCGTCCTAATCTCGCTCCTGCTCTGGACAAAAGACTTGATCACGCGGATGCCCGCGATCGATTCCTGAATGCGGCCCGAGAAATCCGCGAAATGCTCCTGCGTCCGCAGCGAGCGCTCATACATCATGTTGGCCAGAACGTTGACGAGAGCGGGCAAGGCAAGCATCGGAATGAAACAGTAAAGCGTCACCGGCCAACTCGACGCCGCCATCGCCCAAAGCGTCACCGGCACGACGCACACCGTGGTCAGCGGATACATCATTCCGGGCCCGAGGGCCATGCGCACCTGGTCCATGTCGCTCGTGGCGCGCGCGATGATGTCGCCGGTTCTAATCCGGTCGTAAAAGGCGGGCGAGAGGCGGCTAAGATGGTTGAAGAAATCGTTGCGCAACTCATATTCAATGGCGCGCGACGTGCAGATCAGAAAGATCCGCTGCAGGTATTGCCCCACGGCGCCCGCGCCGACGATGGCGGCGATGATCCCGATATAGCGCCAAACCCCCGCCAGCGTCGCGCCCGGACTCAAGATGAAATCGACCGCTCTGCCGATCCAGACGAAGGAGCGCACGTACAGGTAATTCGACGCGAGGACGGCCAGGGCGCCCCACAGGTACATCCACTTGTGTCGCAGGCAATAGGGATAAAGGACTTTTACCAGTTCGCGCATCGGGTTTTGTTTTCACATGCCACGCAGTCGTGTTCCCCCATGCGCGCTTCGTTGCGGCGCCATGTCCTCCGCCCGCGTACTTTCGGGTGAAGATTTCAGATGGCTTTCAGCCGGCTCTTCCTTGCCCCAGGCTTTGCCCGGCGGGTTCGAGTGTCTCACTTGCTTCCTTGGGGCGAGCCGCATCCGGTCGTCATCCCAGCGCCTTCCTCACGGCCTCGGCAATGGACCGCACGGATTCTTCCGTCAGGTGCGCTCCCATCGGGAGAGTGACTAAGCGGCTAGCCAAGGACTCCACGACGGGCAGGTTCAGTTTGTCGGCGTCGGCGAACACTTCCCTGGCGAACGCGAATCGGTGCGGCAAGGGGTAATGCAGCGAAGTCTGGATCCCTCGCTCGGACATCTTCCGCCGAAAGGCGCCGCGGTCGGCCCCGTCGGGCAGCAGAATCACAAAAAGGTGATGAACCGGGGCTCCGCGCGGTCTGGAGAACGGAATCACGAGACCCCGAATATCGAGATTCTCCAAGGCCTCGCGCAGCATTCTCGCCGCCTCGGTTCGCCGCCGCGTGTTCTCGCGCAGCTTGCCGAGCTGCACGAGACCGACGGCGGCGCGCATCTCGTCGAGCCGGTAGTTGTATCCCAGGCGCGTCACGTCGTACTCGCCCGCGTGCTCCTGGTGGCGTTCCCACGTCAGGCTGGTCATGCCGTGGCAGCGCAGTCGGCGCGCCTCGGCCGCCGCCTCGTCGTCGTCCGTTACGACCATTCCTCCTTCGCCAGTTACCAGGTTCTTGTTGCTGAAAAACGAAAACGTTCCCGCCAGACCGAATGTTCCCATGCAGCGGCCGTCGATATGGGCCAGCGGCGCGTGGCAGGCGTCCTCGACGAGCGGGATTGCGTTCTCCCGTGCCAGGTTCTCGAAGGCCGGCATGTCGGGGCAGAATCCGCCGTAGGGCACGGTCACGATGAGACGCGTGTGCGGCGTGATTTTTCTCTTCACGTCTTCGACGGAAACCGTCAGGTCGTCCGCGGAAACGCAATCCGCCAGAACGGGCCGCGCGCCGAGGTAGAGGCCCGCGTTGATGGTTGCCACGAAAGTTAGACACGGGACGATGAACTCGTCTCCGGGCCCGAGCCCCGCCGCCGCGTAGGCCAGGTGCAGGGCGGCCGTCCCGTTGGTCACCGCCACGCCGTGGCGCGCGCCGAGCATGGCGGCGAAGGCGCGCTCGAAGGCTTGGACCTTCGAACCTTGCGTCAGCCAACCCGAGCGCAACACGTCGGCGGCCGCCTGCGCTTCCGCTTCATCCAGGTTGGGGTCCGCCAGAGGGACAACCCATTTCATCCGCGCTGGTTCCTCTCCATCGGGTCCCGCCGTCGAAACCTTCTTGGGCCGGGACTAAAATGTCGGCCAGTCCCCATCGTTTTGCAAGTTTTCTTTTTCCATGCCAACTTGCCACAATGCGGTTGTCCGCCTGTCGCGACCGGGTATAGACTAACCGCAACGGCGCGCGGGCCGGCCGGGATTCCCCCCATGCATCAAGCCAGCAACCAGCCTCCGCATCTCCCTAAAGCGTCCATCGCAGGCCGCGCCGTCTTCACACTGAGCATCCTCTGGCTCTTCGTCGCCTTCGCCGTTTACTGCGCCCAACGGCCCCTTCACCTCCTGGTCTCGTGGCCGTGGTTCTCTCGACCCGTCTGGCTCGATGACTTCTTAGGCGGATGGAACGGACCGCCCGTCGACGTGATCGGCCAAGGACTGCTGCTTCTGTGGGTCGCTCTGGTTGCGATGGGTCTCGGATGGGGCGTCTTCCGCGCTCTGCAACCTGAGGCGTCCCACGCCGCGGCCCTCGTTTGGGGCGGCATGCTCGCCCTGGCGACGTGGGGCACACTCGTCTTCTTTGTCGGCGCGCTCGGGCTCCTGAGGCATGCCCGCCCGGTCTTCATCTCCTTGCTGGTCGTCCTGACACTCCTGGCCGCCTGGGCGGTGAAGGCGCAAGCCCGGCGGATGCGCAAGGAGGAGGCTGCGCCGGACGGCGCCGAGCGGGAGCTGGCGGCCATGGGCGCGTCCCGCGCCATCTGGTCCCGCCAGGAACGCCTGCTCCTTTGTGTCCTGGCCTTCTTCCACGCCCTCGCCCTCGCCTACGCCCTCACCCCGTGCATCCAGTCCGACGCCCTGCGCTACCATCTGGCGGCGCCTCAGGAATGGCTCAAGGCGGGCCGTCTCGCCTACCTCCCCTTCAACGCTCATAGCAACTTCCCTTCGATGATCGAGATGCTCTTCCTCTTCGGCCTCGGGTTGTCGGGCGACCTCTTGGCAAAGGGCTTCCATTTCCTCTTCCTGCCCCTGACCGCGGGCGCGGTCGGTCTCCTCACGAATGAGATCCTCCGGCAGGCCGGCGCGGGAACGGCCCCAGCCGACGACCGGGCGTCATGCCGGGTTCGGCCGGCCCTCCTTGCCGCGACGGTCTGGGTCGTGTCCCCCCTGACGCTGCCGCTGGCCGGCTGGGCGTGGATTGACCTCGCGGTGACGGGCTTCACTCTCGGCGTCGTTCACCACCTTCTGCGGTGGGTCCGAACGCGGCGGACGGGAGATTGGGTTCTGGCCGCGATCTTTGGCGGGAGCCTTCTTGCCAGCAAATACACGGGGTTCCTGGTCATCGGCTGGGGCGCCTGCATGCTGCTGCTGTTCTCTTTCGTCCGACCGGACCGGGAGGCGCCATCCACCGACGCAACCGGCGGCGGCAGCCCCCGGTGGGAGTCCCCAAGGCTCCCGAGCCTGCTCCGCGCGGGGGGAAGAAGTGCGGCTTTCGGGCTCATCGCCCTTCTGATCGCTTCTCCGTGGCTCGTCAAGAACCTTGTCTACACGGGCAACCCCGTCTATCCGCTGGCCCACTCCTGGTTCGGAGGCGGAGAGTGGACTGAACGCAACACCGAGCTGATGGCCGAGAAATTCCAGGAGAAAGGGAAGCGGCGCGACGAGAAGAACGAGATCGTTCCCGAGAACCCCTTCATGGCGTTTCTCAGAATCCCCTGGACTACCGCCGCCCACCCCGAGCGATTCGGCGATTTTGAGATGGGACCGGTCTACTGGGCGTTCTCGCCTTGGCTCGGCGTTTGGGGCCTGCTCGCGCTTGCGGGGATTCGCTCCAAACCGGGCAAGGCGCTGGTCGCCGCGTGGGGCGTCTTCCTGCTCGTTTCGTGGTTCCTCACCTACCAGTGCAACCGCTTCCTCATGCCCGGCATGGCGCTGGGCACAGCGGTGGTCGTTTGCGCCGTCGTAGAGGTCATTCGTCGCGGGGGGCGGATCCTCAAGACCCTCTGCATCCTTGGTCTTGGCCTTCCCGTCCTCTACTCGGGAGTCGACTCCGCCCGCTGGTTCCTTTTCAGCTCCGGCCGCTGGCCAGCCTACACGCTGGGGTATCTCTCTCGCGACGACTACCTGGCCGCGAATCTCCCCTATTACCGGATCGCCCGGTACTGTACGGAACGCCTAGGGAGGGACGAGAGAGTCCTGCTGGTGGGGGAGCACCGGAAGATGCATTGGGATTGTGCGGTGGAGGGCAATGACTGGTACGACTTGCCTCGAATATCGCCTTTCCTTCGTCAAGCAACCGATGTTGACGGCCTTCTCGACGCCCTCCTCCAAGCCGGTTTCACCCACCTCTTCTTTAATCTCGACGAATGGGGATGGCCCCCGGATGATGCCCCGCGCCAACTGGGTGACGTTCCGATGCCTTCGGGGAACGCTTGGTCCTATAACCAGCGCTTGTTCGGGCGCGATGAAATTCTGATGCTACAGGAGTTACTCTCATCCAAGCGTCTGGAGGTCGAAATGAGCGCGCAACCGGGCCGAGTCTACTTGACTCGGATTCTGCCCAGTAGCCAAAAAAATGACAACTCGGAGCAAGGCAACCGCTGAGCGCCCCTGCCGTCGGCGAGCGCCGCCATCCGGCCCCGGCTTTTCCGGGTTGCACCGGCGCTTGCCCACCCAGTCGCCTATGGCCGCGCCAGTTCGGATCCGGCCCGTCCCGGCAAAATGACGATCTGGCGGCTTAAAAGGCTGTAAATAGGCAACTTAATCGCCCAGATCAGGCCTTTGCTTGGGGCTTCTTCTCGGTGGGCGTTTCCCCCGCCGGCTTCTCGTTCTCTGCACCGAGGATCGAAGACGGCCTTGCGGACTCTCCCGGTTGGTCTGCTCTGGTATACTCGTTGCTTGATATTGGATGCCGCGCTGACGAGGCAGAGCGCCCCGGCATGGCGACCGCGAGAAACAGGATGCGAGTAAACAGGTCCCAACCCGCCCGAAACCCCCTATGTTGGGGCATTCTCGTCTTTTCGGCGCTCCTGCCCCATTGCTGGCCCCAGGAGCCGGCCAATCGTCGGATTCATGACGTCAGGCTGATTGCCTATCGCGGGGAAACCTACCGAATTGTCATCCACCTTTCGGAATTGACCGAGTACCGGATCACGGCGCCTGGACCGGGGGCGCCCCTGCGCATTGAACTGGCACGGACCGAGGTCGACTCCGGCGTTCGAGCCAAGCCCCCCTCAAACGACCTCGTCCGGGGCGTCTGGATCACCCCCAGCGACGTCGGCGTCGTGACCCTGGAGATCCCTCTGGCCACGAGTCAGGTTCAAGTGAAGGACTACACGGTGTCCACCCCGGAAGCGATGGTGGTTGTTGACTTGACCCTGCGTCCTGGCGTGCGTCTTCCCGCCCCGGAGGGAAGTCCTCTGCCCGCGGCGGAAACCCAACCTAGCACGCCCGCGCTCCACCCGGTCGTCGCTCTGCCCCAGGAAGGCGCCCCAGAGGCGGCCCCACCGCGGGCGGATCTATCCATGTCCGCCACGGATCTGGGGGCGGGAAGAGCGTCGCCGACGGGGGGCCTCCCACTCGGCGTTCCCGCCCCGCCAGCCACGGGGAGGGGGCCTGCGGTCCCCCGGGCCGGCCAGGCGGCCGATTCCGGGGCGCCGGCATCGGCGAGGGATGCCGCGACCCCCCTTAGCCCGGATCTGATCGCCCGCAATTTCTTCCCCTACCAGAAGGTGGAACTCCAATTTCCCGGGGCGGAGAAACTGGTGGACGCCTACGGGGAGAACCGGTTTCTCAACGCCTTCAAGGCGGGTCTGACCGGATTGCTTGTGCCTCAGCCGCAGAAGTCGATGGAATCGCTTCTCCACCTTCTTGCCGAGTGCCGCTACCAGTACGAAGTGTCCCGCCTGGCCGAATCTCCCACCGCCGTTCCGGACTGGGAAGCGGTCCTGAATTGCTACCGGCAAGCCAAACTCTTCTCTCGCGACTCGCCGTTCCGCCCCATCGCCGATTACCGAATCAGCCAGATCTATTCCCGGATGGGACGCTACGCCGAACAGGAGGGCGTTTTGCTCTCGCTACGGGGGCGGGAAGACTTTTTCGAGTTGCCCAATGCCGCCCAGATTCTCTTCGAGAGCGGATGGGCGGCGCTCCAGTTGCACCGCGCTTCCCCCACGTCCACCGACTATCTCTTGAGAGCTCAGGACGCGTTTGAGGCATTCATGAACCGGTTCCCCGAATCGGACCTGTACGTGACAGCCCTGCTCCTCTTGGGGGAGGCCTACTACAACCAAGGCGATGACGTCCAGGCCTATAACACGATCCTCACGTCCCTCGGGGAAGGGCAAAAGCGCGGCATCCGAACACTCCAAGTGAAGCTGGTTTTTCCCGACATCTATCCCCATTTCGGACTGGCGGGCCACCGGCTCGGCAAGATTGACATCGTGAATCCCCGAACCCGCAACGACGCCAGCTTCGCCGAGGAGGTCAGGAAGTCAGGCAACCCGGCCATACGCCTGGAGTACGCTAGGCTCCTGGCTGAGGCGCGCGACGTTCCCGGCCCGAGACTTCAGGCCATGCGACACTACAACGCCGTGGCCCAGGGAATGGATGGGATGACGAGCCCCACTGCGGCCCAGGTTTTCGAGGCGCGGTCGACTCTGATGCGGTTCGCCTTGGACGACATCAGGGCGGGCAAGCTCGATCCCAACGTCTCCTACCCGAGTTACGCGCAGCCTTTCGACACCTATTACGACCTCTACGAGAACTCCTTCGACCTGAGCCTGCGAACCAAGCTCTTGCTCGAACAGGCGGATTTTCACCTCTCCCAGGGCCAACCCCTCAGGGCTTTCCTGCTCCTTCTCCCCCACTTCAAGCCGCGGTTCCTGCCCGAGGAGATCGCCTCCCAACTCCGCGACGGTCTTTGGGGCATTGTGCCGGGGGCGACGAAGGCGATGCGCGACACCCGCGACTATCGGGTCGCGCTCCAGGCTTACCCTGCTTTCGCCGGCCCGCTGGCGGACCACCCCGTGCGCGACGCGTTCCTCGTCGACGGCGCGCAGATCCTCATGGATGCCGACTTGCGGGCGGACGCCGCCCGAGCCGTCGAACTCATCGGCGCCTACGCGGATCTGCCCGCCCCCGAACAAGGCCGACTGACCGCCATCCAAAAGGAGCTGCGTCTGGACCCGGCCGACCCCGAGTCGCTAAAGCGAGACGCTCCGGCCCTGCTCGACCCCCAGTACGACGAGAGGAGGCGCGCCCGCGTGGCGCGCCTTCTGGGCGACGTCTACCGGGCCGAGGGCAACCATGCCTACGCCGCTCAAGTCTACTCCCAGGCCTTCCGCTACAAGAACCTTCCCCTTCTGGAGCGCATGGATTTCTATGAGAAGACGGCTCGTGAATATGGCGCCGCCGCGATCGACGGGAAAGTCGTCGAAACACTCTACCTGGCCTTTGTCGATCTGGAAGAGAACGAGGATGACGTCGATTTTCCGGGAACCGGGGAGATTCGAGGCGAGTTCCTCCTCATGCTCGCGGAAAGCTACCAGCGTCTGGGCCACCTCGATAAAGCGGCGCGCGCTTACGAGGAGTACTTAGGTGTCTTTCCCAAGGGAGTCCACGCTTCTTCGACGCGCTACCGGCTGGCCCTGGTATCCGAGCGCGAGAACGACCCTGCGCGGGCGCTGGAGCACTACGATTTGCTTGCCGGTCAGCAAGGAGCGGACGCGTTCTGGGCCGAGGCCGCGAGGAAATCGGCGGACCATCTGCGCTGGGAGCAAAAGCATGCGTACCTGACTGCGGGGGAGAGCCAACCATGAGCGTTTCGACGAAACGCCGGCGGCCGCCCCCTCCTGAAGCGAACCCGGGGGGGCCGGTCAGTCCCGGCGAGGTCCCGGCGGGAGCTTCGACCGGCAGGATCTCTCCCGAGGCCGTCTCGCAACTGCAAGAGGCCTTCCGGATATTCAACGAAGCCTCCCTGCGCTTCGGCGATCACTATGCCCGATTGGAAAAGCGCATCGCGGAACTGAACCTGGAGATCGAGGAAGCCAACGCCCGGCTCCGGGAGAACTTGCGCGAGAAGCAAAGGGTCCAGGACTACCTGTCGACGCTCCTGGAAAGCCTGCCCATTGGCGTGATTGGCGCGGATCCAGGCGGCCGCGTCACCTCGTGCAACCGCCGCGCCGCGGAGATTACGGGTCTTGCGGCCGAGAAGATCCACGGCCGCAGGCTGACCGAGGCGCTCGGCGCGCTGGGGGCGGCCCAGGCCGCCGGCGCCTCGTTGGAGGAGGTCGAGCGCGCCATCGTGTCCGGCTCCACGGGCCAAGGGCCTCTGGAGCTGGTGTTCGAGCGGGCGCGCGACCAGCGCCGCCGCACACTTCGCCTGCGCGTTGTGCCGACCGACTCCAATCCACACGAAGCCGAATCCGGGACGGCTCGCGGCGCCCGGGTCGTGCTGCTGGAAGACGTGACCGACATCCGCCGCCTCGAGCAGCAGGCCAACCGCAAGAAGCGACTGACCGCCATGGGCGAGATCGCCATGAACGTCGCTCATGAGATCCGCAATCCCCTGGGCAGCATCGAACTCTTCGCCTCCATGCTCAAACGCGAATTGGCCGGCGATCCCGCGTGCGCCTCTCTCGCGGGACACATCTGCACCGGCGTGCGGTGCGTCGACCATATTGTGGCCAACATCCTGCAGTTCGCCCGGCCGCAACGCCTCAGCTGCAGCACCCTCAACCTCAACGAGTTGATCGACGAAACCCTTCTATTCGCCGAACACGCCCTTGCGCAGAAGCGCATTCGCGTCGAACGCGACTACCGTTCCCCCCGCGCCGCCTTCCTCTGGGCGGACGCCGATCTGCTCAAGCAGATGTTTCTCAACCTGTTCCTGAACGCCATCCAAGCCACCCCCGAAGGAGGCGCCATCGGGGTCCATTCGCTCCCCAACGGCGCGACGATCGAAGTGCAGGTCTGGGACACCGGGTGCGGCTTGGCCCCCGACGTCATCGGCAGGATATTCGACCCCTTTTTCACGACACGGCGCAAAGGAACCGGCTTGGGCCTTACGATCGCGCACAACATCGTTTCCGCTCACCAGGGCAACATCGAGGCGGACAATCGCCCCGAACAAGGCGCCGTGTTCTCCATCGTTCTGCCCAAAAAGGCGCCATCCCGGCTCGACGGCTCGGAGCTGGCCTCGTCTCTGAGCGATCCGGCCGCCGACGGGCCGCTTCCGAGCGCAGCCCAAGATGAGGAGAGTGCAGATGCCCCCCCGGATTCTCGTGGTGGATGACGAAGTCGGAATGCAGGCCGCCTTGCGCGAGGTCCTGCAACGCCAAGGCTACGAAGTGACGGTCGCGCCCGACGCCATGACGGCCCTCCAGTGTCTGGAGTCCGAGTCGGTCGATCTGGTCATTACGGACGTTCGAATGCCCGAGATCAGCGGCATCGAGCTGCTGGAGCGGGCGCGCACACGCTGGCCCGCGACGCCCGTCCTGGTCATGACGGCCTACGGGACCATCGAGGACGCAGTCGACGCGATGAAAAAAGGGGCGGCCGATTATCTCATCAAGCCCTTCTCCAGCGAAACGGTTGAGCAGATCGTCGCCCATCTCGTGCGCCGCCGGAGGGAGACTTCCCTCTGCCAAGGCCCCGCGGCGGACAGCCCGGCAGCCGATGCCAGACCCCAGTGCGTGTCGGCCGACCCGGTGGTTGTCAGTCCCCTCTCCCGCGAGGTCTTCGATCTGGCCCGCGAGGTGGCTGATTCGGTGGCCACCATCCTCATTCAAGGCGACAGCGGCACGGGCAAGGAAGTCCTCGCCCGCTACATCCACCGTCACAGCGGCCGCAAAGACCGGCCTTTCGTGGCGGTCAATTGCGCCGCCTTGCCCGAAGGGCTCCTTGAAAGCGAGCTTTTCGGCCACGAAAAGGGCGCCTTCACCGGCGCCGTCCTTGCCCGCAAGGGGAAATTTGAACTGGCCAACCACGGCACCCTCCTCCTCGACGAGGTCAGCGAAATGCCCTTGGCCCTCCAGGCCAAGATGCTCCGCGTGCTCCAGGAGCGCGAGATCGATCCGATCGGGTCTCAGCGCTCCGTGCCGCTGGACGTGCGCGTGATCGCAACGACCAACCGCGACTTGGCCTCTCACGTCGAGGAAGGGCGCTTCCGCGAGGATCTCTACTATCGTCTGCAGGTCATCATCGTTGAGATTCCTCCGCTTCGCGAGCGGCCCGAGGATATCATCCCCCTCAGCGAGTTTTTCGTGCGGCGCCATTGCCGCGCCAACCGCCGATCCCTGAAGAGATTGGGGGCCGCCGTGCGCGACCATCTTCTCACGCAGCCTTGGCGCGGCAATGTCCGCGAACTTGAGAACTTCCTCGAGCGGGCCGTTCTCCTCTGCAAGAGCGAGGAAATTACGCCGGAGAGCATCTTTCTCCCCATGTCTTCCCTGCGCTCACCCGTGTCGACGGCGAACGGCGAGGAGGGAATCGCCGCTCACCTGGCCGGCCCGGCCAAGCCGGTCGGGACGGAGGGGAAAGGCAATGGCGCTGGGCGAATCACCGGCGGGCGCCCCCCCGCCTCGCCCCTCACCGGTCCCGGCGAAGTCATCACTCTCGAGGAGATGGAGCGCCGACTGATCCTGCAGACCCTCGAGCAGGTAGGGGGCAACCGCACCCGGGCGGCCAGCCTGCTGGGCGTGAGTGTGAGGACGATCCGAAACAAACTGAACCTCTACAGCCTGCCCCGGGATCAGAGCGAGCCGCTCGGAGCGGGGGTGGCGTCCTAGCGGGATCCGCCGGGTCTTGCCGCGGGCCCTCTCCGAGGGAAAATGTTACCTGCCGAAAAGGGGGAGGCGGAGGGAACTGTCAAGATCCTGACGATCCCGCGACAGGCTAACGATGGATGGGCAGCGGGATTGTCGCGCGGAGCGCGGAAGGCGGGCAACCGCATCTTGTTGATTTCAGAGGAGATAGG
>DATKZW010000292.1:0-3371 GCA_035527775.1 Sumerlaeia bacterium
CCTACGAGGCGGAGCGCCAGATGGAATGGTTGCGCCGGGACCTCGAGACGACCCGCGGCCTCGATTGCAGACACATCATCGTCTTCATGCACCACCCCGTCTGCTTGACGGGCCGCGGCGAGGAAGACGGCTATTTCGTCCTGCCCAGGAAGGCGCGCATCCCGTTCCTGGACCTCCTTCACAAGTACGAGGTCTCCGCCGTTTTCTCGGGACACTACCACCAGAATGCGCAATGCGCCGACGGGGACCTGGAACTGATCACGACCGGTCCGGTGGGCAAGCCCCTCGGGGACGATCCGTCGGGTTTTCGCATCGTCGAGGTGTATGCCGATCGCTTGAGGCACACGTACTACGGCTTCGCCGATGTGCCGGAACGCGTGGAACTCGAGCAGGCGTGACGCGAAGGGGGGTTTCCCGTCCGGGCGCAACGCTCCGACCGGAGGAAACGGTCATTCCCCGCTCTTCGTAAAGCCGTGCCAGCCCCGCTTCTCGCCAATGGACCAGTATTCGCCGAAGAGATAGCAGAGCGGATCCAGTCGGTCGACCTGGATCCGGCCGTATTCGTCGAGGATCTCTTCGTCGGCGTGCTCGGCGAGGACTTCGCCTTTGAACAGGTCGTGGTCTCCCGTCTCCTCGATGCCGAGGAGTTTGCACTCGAGATTCAGGGGGCACTCGGCGATGAGGGGCGCTTTCACGAGCTGGGCGGGGATGGGGGTCAGCCCGCTCGCCGCGAACTTGTCCACTTCACGGCCCGATATCGTGCCGCAGAGATCGACGGCGTCGACGATGCGCGTCGTCGGGAAATTGACGACGAACTCGCCCGACGCCGCGATCAACTCGTGCGAGTAGCGGCTCTTGACGATAGCGATGCCGATGATGACGGGGCGCGCGATGCTCAGGTTGAAAACCTCGGCGAGGGTGACGATGTTCGGCTTGCCGTCGGGCGCAACCGAGGTGATGAGCCCCGCGGGGGAAGGATAGGCGGGGCGATGCGGAGGGATTGTCCGTTTTGACATGAGAGGGATCGCTCCCCGTCGGGCGGAGCTATCCGGCGACGTTGCGCGCCGCCATCGAGGAGACCTCGGTGGCGCCGTCGACGATCTTTCTTCTGCCTTTGGCTCCCGGCCCGCGCCGGAGCCCGCGGGCCTTCTTCGGCGCCTGACACCACTCGGGGATGTAGCGTTTCTCGGCCCGGAAAAGCTCCTCGGCCATGCTGCGGATCTCGGCCGGGCTGCACACGGCGGCCGACAGGGGATCGAGCATCATGGCGTGGATGACGGCCTCGCGGTCCTGGTTCATGACGCCCTGAACGCAGAGTTCGTAGACGGCCATGTGAGCGCGGCACAGGGCGGCCAAGTGCTCGGGCAGATCGCCGAAGTACGTGGGCGTCAGGCCTTGCTTGTCGACGAGGACGGCGACCTCGACGACGCCCGTCTCCGGCAGATTCGTGACAAGTCCCGTGTTCGGGACGGAGCCGTAGATGACGGTCCCGCGATCGAAGAGATGGGCCTCGATGATATCGGAAGCGTATTCGTGTCCGCGCCCGAGTCGGATCTCGTGTTTCCCCGCCAGCGCTTCGCGCCGCCACCGGTCGGCGTTCTTGCGCCATTCCGGCCAGCACTTGGAGTAGAACCCCGAACCGCCCAGGTATCCGTCTCGGCAGTGCTTCTCGAGCAGGTCCTTCCGCTTGCGAAAGTAGGGAACGTACTCGGAAAAGTGGCCGCTCGATTCGGTGACGTAGTAGCCGAAGTGCTTGAGCATCTCCATGCGGACGGGATCGCTTTCGTAGACTTTCTTGTCCTCCGCCGCGGCCCGCAGCACCGGGTAAAGGTCTTTGCCTTTGTGCTTGAGTTCGGTGAACCAGGCCAGGTGGTTGACGCCCGCGCACCGCCACGTCATCTCCTCGTAGGGCGCGCCCGCGATGTTGGCCAGCATGCGCGAGGTGCCTTGCACGGAATGGCAGAGGCCGACGAAGGGCTGCTGGGTTGCGCGCGTGGCGCCGAGCGTCATGATCGACATCGGGTTCGTGTAGTTCATGATGAGGACGTCGGGGCAGTAGCGCTTGACGTCCTCGATGATTTCGAGAAACGGGGGCAGCGTGCGCAACGCCTTCATGACGCCGCCCGGGCCGATGGTGTCGCCGATGCACTGGTCGACGCCGTACTTCAGCGGGATCTCATTGTCGTGGCGCACGCAGCGCGTGCCCGAGACTTCAATGGCGCTGATGAGATAGTCCGTGCCTTTGAGGACGTCCCGGCGATCCGTTGAAGCCTGCACTCTCCACTTCGTCTTGCCCATGAGCTCGATCACGCGCTCGATCAGGCGGGCGCTGAGTTCGAGGCGCTTGGCGTCGACGTCGACGAGGCCGATCGCGCCCCCCTCGAGACCTTCGATGTTCAGCATGTCGGTGAAGAGCGGCTGGGTGAATCCGCTCCCCGCTCCCAGGAGTGTGATTTTCGTCATGTTCTCCGTTCCGTTCCGTTTCAGCCGCGCTTTGCGGCCTTTTCCCACTCCGCGATCTCGCGGAGGCGCTCGATGATGGGCAGGTGTTGCGTGCAGGCCTCCTCGCACTGTCCGCACTCGGTGCAGTCGGCCGCCTCGGCCTTGCGACCCACGAGGAGCCCCCAGTTGTGCTGGAAGTCGATTCTCTTGATCATCTCCTCGTCGCTGTGTCCGAAGACTCGCTTCTCGTTGTAGAATTGAAGGTACGACGGCACGGGGACTTTCTGGGGACAATCTCTGCAATAGCCGCACCCCGTGCACGCCTCGGCCATTCCTTCGCTGATGTGTTTGCGAACGCGCTCGAGGTCCTCGGCGGTGAAGGGCGCGGCGTTCTCGGCAACGCGACAGGCCATATCGATCTGCTCGGGGGTGGTGAAACCGGGAAGGGTCACCGTGATCTCGGGGCAACCGATGACGAAACGCAGCGCCGCCTCGGTTGGGGTCTCGCCGTCGGATGCCAGAAAAGCCAGTTCCCTCTCGTGCTGGGGGATCGTTCCGCCGCCGAGGGGATTCATGGCGACCACGCCGCAGCCGCTTTCGTGGGCCGCTTTCACGCCGTCCCACCGATAGGGGAAATTGAGGATATTCACGCCCAGCAAGACGCCCTCCATTTTCCCTTCGTCCATGATCGTCTTGATCTCGAAGCCCGGCTGGTGGGACGAGCAGACGATGTGGTCGATCAGGCCTTCCTCCTTCAGTTCGAGGAGTCCTTCGTACTGGCCTCCAGGCTGCATGGCGAGCTCGTAGTGCTCCATCTTGCGCAGGCACCAGACGTGGTAGAAATGGATCTTCGGAACGCCGAGCCGGTCGAGGGACTTGCGCACTTGGTCCTTCGCTTTCCGGGCGGTCTGGCAACTGACGGGCATTCC
>DATKZW010000293.1:0-6678 GCA_035527775.1 Sumerlaeia bacterium
GACAAGTGGCGCAAGCGCGTTCTTGACGCCGGCTATGCGGGCTTCGGCTACCTGTACGAATATAACCGGCGGGCGCAAAGCACGGATGCTAATCATGACGTCTGGCGGGGTTTTTTGAGCGCTGTACGCGAAAGGGTTACGGCGAGATCGGGGAAAGGCAACGGCGGTGAAGCGTAAACCTTCAGATTCAGCAACGTATGACCGCGGATGGCGACAGGCGGCAAGGGCGGTTGGGGGCAAAGGGATGAGGGGGCTGTGCGTCCGGTGCCCGACATGTCACAGGACCGGGACCCTCTTCTCAAAATGGCGGCGCGGGATGGGGGAGAAGCCTTTGTATGTGGTGCACACAAACGGAAATGGATACTTCAAGGCGTGTTCCCTTTCTTCGGAGGACGCGGATGCGGCGCGACGGAGAATCTCCTTCTCCGCCGCGGATGTCAGGCGATCTTTCTCTCTGGGCAAGGTGTTTGTCCTCTTCAGCGGCGGTCGGGACAGCCTCTGCACGCTGGAGTACACACGCAGTCTCGCCGCCCTTAACGGGGCGTCAATCACGGCGCTTCACGCTGACACGACGGCCGGTTTTCCTGAAGTGGAAGAATACGTTAGAGACGTGTGCGAGGACATGGGAGTGCCCCTCGTGACGGTAAGGCCCGGCCGCGACTATTTCGAGCTTGCCAAGAAGTGGGGCATTCCCGGCGTCAGGTCCCGCTGGTGCTGCGAGACGCTCAAGATCGCGCCCTTGCGAAGGTATGTTGCGACTGTGCCGGGCCCAAAGGTTATCTACGACGGGATCAGGGCGGCCGAGTCGCCGCAACGGGCCAAGTACGTGCCGGTCTGGTTTCACCCTGCGTTTCGAGCTATCTGTGTGAGTCCCATCTTTGGCTGGTCCGACGGGAAGGTTGAGCGGTACATAAGGCGGAAGGGGCTTCCGGAGAGTCCTACGGCGAAGCTTGGCACGTCGGGGGAATGCTGGTGTGGCGCCTACAAGTGTCGAGCCGACTTTGAGAGTCTGCTGGAGATCCACCCGGAGATCTTTGACAGACTCGTGGATGTCGAAGAAGCGCAAGGGGGGAAGTTCACGTTCATCTTCGAGAAGGGCAAGCAGGTTCGCCTAGAATCCCTGAAATCCAAGAACTGACCGAATCGGGGAACAGAATGCCGTTCTCCGCGCCAAGGCAGCCCTGCTTGGGCTTGTCTCTGCCTCGAGCCTCGGGTACGCTTGGCACGGGAGGGTTTGCGGACGCTCCGCCTGGGGAGGTCGGGGCGCGCCGAGCAGAGCGTCGGAACATCTCTTGGCGGTTCTGTGGGGGCGGGTTCGACGCGGGCTTGGCGTTTCTCCTGGCAGTCTCACCGGCCTTTGTCCAGGGAGCGTTGGCGGGCGATGGCGGCGTAGAGGGCCTCGATGCGGTCGCCTCGGATTGCATCGGGGAACTCGCGGGCAGCCAGGTCATGTCCCGCCTGGGCGAGGCGGCGCGCCTCTTCGGGATCGTCGAGGAGGCGCAGGACGGCGCGGCAGAGGGAGGCGGGATCGCGGGTCGGAACCAGGAGACCGGTCTGGCCGTCTTTGACGATTTCGCCGTTGCCCGAGACGTTGGTCGAGACGACGGGCCGGCGCATGGCCAGGGCTTCGCGGACGGCGCCGGTCAGACCTTCGCCCTTGGTCGAAGCGCAGACGAAGACGTCCATCGCGGCGAGGGCGGCCGGGACGTCTTCGCAATGGCCGGCGAAGACGACGCGATCGCGGATTCCGAGTGCGTCCACGAGAGAGCCCATTTTCTTTTCGACCCGTCCTCCCACGGCCAGGATTCGGAGGGGGGGAGATTGGGGACGACGGTCCATTTCTCCGAGCAGTCTCGCCGCGGCGCGGAAGAAGTCTTCATAGCCTTTCTTCGGAGCGAAGGACGCCACGGTCCCCACGACCCGCGCGTCCGGCGGGATGCCGCAGGCTCGGCGAGCGTCCGCGGAATCGAAGCGGTCGGGATCGAAGTCCTCGGGGTTCACGCTTCCGTAGATCACATCGACCTTCTCCGGGGGAAGACCGCCGGATTCCACCAACGCGTCCTTCACGGCCTGAGCCACCGCGACGACCCGGTCGAGCCGGCGGCGGCGGAAGAGCCACCGCGTCAGCGTGAAGGGGCGCAGGCGGTAGGTCGTTCCTCGGTTCGTGACGAAGACGGAAGGAGACGGGGCGACGATCATGGCGAAGGTGGCGAACCGGAGGGCGAGCTCGCGGTGGGAGTGAATGACGTCGAAGCGCTCTTCTCGGAGGAATCGGCGGAAGTCGAGAAGCGCTCGGAGGCTCGTCATGTCGTAGAAGAGAAGGCGCAGGCCGGCCTCTTTCACCTTTTCCAGGGTCTGCGCGTCGCGGGCCGCGGGCGCTCCGCCGGGCGCGTGGAAGACGCACGTTACGTCGTGACCGCGGCGGCGGAGTTCGCGGGCCAGACGATAGACCTGGACCGCGCCGCCTCGGGCGATCGAGCGATGGCTGGCAACTTGGAGGATTTTCACTTCCTTACGGACCCCGTCCGCTCGGATCTTGCGTCTTCCCGCGCCGCAAGAGCAGGGAGTCGAGTTCCTCTCGAAAGACCTTGAGGATCTCGTCTTGCGCGCAACGCCGCACGATCTCGCCCTTGCGGAAGATCACGCCCTTCCCACGGCGCGGACTTCGTCCGCCGCTTCCCGTGATTCCCACATCCGCGTCGCGCGCCTCGCCGGGGCCGTTCACCTCGCATCCCATGACGGCGACGCGGATGGGCTCGTGGATCGATTCGAGCATCGTCTCGACCTGCTCGGCCAGCGCGACGACGTCGATGCTGGCGCGACCGCACGTGGGGCACGAGATCAGAATCGGCTCGTCGCGGCGCTCTCCCATGGCCTGAAGCAGGCGGCGCGCCACGCGGACCTCTTCCTCGGGTGGACCCGTGAGCGAGACGCGGATCGTGTCGCACAGACCGTCCATCAGAAGAACGCCGATGCCGGCGGCGGATCGGACCGTGCCGGCGGCGATCGTTCCGGCCTCCGTGACGCCGACGTGAAAGGGGCAGTCGCACTTCGTGGCGAGGAGCCGATAGGCCTCGACGGTCGTCACGACGTCGGAGGCTTTGAGCGAGACCTTGATGTCGCGGAAATCCAGATCCTCGAGCAGGCGGATGTGCCCGAGAGCGCTTTCGACCATGGCTTCCGAGAGGGACAACTCACCCCCCTCGACGCGTCGACGCAGCGGCTTCTCGAGCGAGCCGGCGTTCACGCCGACGCGAATCGGCGCGCCGCGCTCGCGGGCGGCGGCGGCCACGGCCGCCACTCTCTCGCGCGAGTTGATGTTCCCGGGATTGATGCGCAGCCCCGCGACGCCCGCTTCAAGCGCGGCGAGCGCCAGGCGATAGTCGAAATGCACGTCGGCGACAATCGGCAGGCTGGAACGCCGCACGATCTCGGCGAGAGCGCCTGCCGCCTCGCGATTGGGCACGGCCACGCGGACGATCTCACATCCGACCCGCGCGAGCGACTGAATCTGGGCCGCGGTGGCCTCGATGTCGTCCGTGGGCGTCTTGGTCATGGACTGGGCGCTGACGGGCGCCCCGCCGCCGACCGTCACGGGACCGATTTGGACGGGCCGGGATGTTCGTCGCTCGATCATGCGGAGAGACTCCGTGCGCGGCTTTCGCCGCCGAATTCCGAGCGCCCCGATAAGCGCCGCCGAGGCGCTCGAAGAGAATGGAGGTCTGCTTTGTTACAGTTTGAACACCCAGTTCATGACGTCATTATAGATCAGAAACGCGAACAGGAACACGAAGAGAACAGTGAAAGCTGTCAGAACGGAGGCAAGGACTTTGTGCGGAATCGGGCGGCGAATGGCCGCCTCGACGACGGTTATCAGAATATAGCCGCCGTCCAACACGGGAATCGGCAGCAGATTCAGGATCGCCAACACGATGCTGATATAGATGAAGAGACTGAGATAGTTGATCAGCCCCTGTTGCGCGCTCTTGTAGGCGTGGATGACGATCGCCATCGGACCGCCCAGGTTTCGCTTGATTTCCCTGCCCGACTGGACCGCGAAGAACTCGATCGTCCGGAACAACACGAGATCCGCGTACACCAACGTTTCGAGAGGCGCTTTCGCTATCGCCTGGAAAAGGGGCAGCCGCTCGCGATCTTTCCGAAACAGCTCTCCGCTTTGGACGCCCAGCCGCCCCCTCTTTGGGTCTTCGTCCGCTCGCTCGAGCACCGTGGCCAAGAGCAGGGTTTCCTTTGTCTCTCCCGGACGGGGTCCGCGCCCACGCTGGAGCGTCAGTGTCACGGTTTCGTTGGGATGAGCCTGAAGCAATCTCGCCATTTCATTCCAGGTGGCGACGGGCTGATGATCGACGGCGAGAATGAGGTCGTCCGCCTGCAAAGGACAGGGCTTCATCTCCTCCCAAGTGGGGTATGGGCGAATGCTCTCGCCTTCCGTGTAAGGCGCCTTCACAAGCCGGGCTCGATAAGCGGGGGAATTGGGGTACACCGCCCCGATGTAGGGGGCTGTCGTGAAATGGCGCTCGAACCGGTCGGCTTTATGCAGAGCGGTTGACCACGGCAGGATGAGTTCCTTCCCATTCCGTTCCGCCGTGATTCGCAACGCGACCGACGTGGGAGGATCCGCGGCGCCCAGGAGCCTCTTCCTCAGGTAGTCCCAGGTCTTGAAACGAGGGGGCGGCGGGAGAAAGCTCCCGATCGCTTCCATCACGTCCCTTTCCGTGGAAATCTCCTTCCGCGTGGAAGGCGAACTCGGCTGGCGATCCGGCTCTTGGGCGGACGCCGGCCCAGGAGGCCGGTGCGCCGGGTCCACTCGGACTATCTTGTCGCCGGACCTCCAGCCCGCCTCGTACCAAGGGGAGTCTTCCGAGATTTCGCCCATCACGTTGGGAAGGTCCACCGGAACCAGACGCCCATACCAGAGGAGAATCGCCATGAAGAGAATCGCGCTGAGGAAATTGCACGCGACCCCCGCGCCGAACACGGCCATGCGCACAAGCGGGGCCTTATTGCGCAGGGCGTCCAGGTCCTCAGTCACGTTCATGGAACCCTTTGGACTGGTTTTTGCTCCTCGGTCCAGGCTCTCTCGGCGACTCGTCTCGTTGTCCCGTCCGGCATTTGTCCCGGCCCTCAAGCTCGGATCGGTTTCGTTCTTCTCGCGGTCCGTGTCCTGCGCGCTTCCTTGCTTTTCGCAAGCATCGGATTCTTCATCGAGTCCTTCGATCATCCCCTTCAGTGCAACGAATCCTCCAAACGGCAGCCAGCGGATTGAGTATTCGGTTCCTCCCCGGGTAGCGGCCCAGATCTTCGGGCCAAAACCGATGGCGAACTTCCTGACGCCGACCCCGCACAGTCGGGCCATGATGAAATGACCGAGTTCGTGGACGAGGACGGCGAACCCGAAGAGGAAAACGGCGCCGAGCACGCCGAGCAATCTATCGAGCCAGATTTCCAACATAACGCTCCGCCGTCTCTCGCGCTTGGCGGTCCGCCTTGCGCAGAACGTCGAGACTGGGATTGTCCATCGTCGTATGGGCGTCCATCACGGCGCGGATCGTTCGGGCGATGCCCCCGAAGGGGACGCGTTTCCTCAGAAACGCGTCGACCGCCACTTCGTTGGCCGCATTCATGGCGGCGGGCATGGTTCCGCCCGTCGAGACGGCCTCGTAGGCGTAGTCGAGGCAAGGGAAGAGGCGGCGGTCGGGATGGCTGAACTCCAGGGCGCCCAGCGCCGCGAGGTCCAAAGGCGGGAACTTGTTGGCCAAACGGTCCGGATAGGCGAGCGCGTGGAGGACGGGCAGGTACATGTCCGTCTGGCCCATCTGAGCCAGGACCGATCCGTCGTTGAATTCCACCATCGAATGCACCGTGCTTCGGGGGTGGATGAGCACGTCGATCTGATCGGGTCTCAGGCCGAACAGGTGGCAGGCCTCGATGACTTCGAACCCCTTGTTCATGAGGGTGGCCGAGTCGATCGTGATCTTGCGTCCCATGCTCCAAGTCGGATGGTGCAGCGCCTCCTCAGGAGTCGCGTTCTCGATCGCTTCGCGGGACCACCCTCGGAAGGGACCGCCCGACGCGGTCAACACGACGCGGCGCAAGGACGGCGCGTGGTTTCCCTCCAGGCACTGAAAGATCGCGCTGTGCTCGCTGTCGATTGGGAGAAGACGGACTCCGGCCTGGCGCGCGGAGGCCACGACAATTTCGCCCGCCGCAACCAGGATTTCCTTATTGGCCAACGCAATGGCCAGACCCCGCTCGATCCCTTTCAGTGTGGGAAGGAGACCCGCGAAGCCCACCATCGCCACGACGAGCAGGTCCGCCTCGAGGCCCTCGACCAGAGCGGACAATCCCCCCTCCCCCACCAGGAATTCCGCGCCTCCAAAGGAGTCGGAGGCAAGGCCGCATTTCCGGGCCGCCCCCGCGTCAGAAACACAGACGGCCTGCGGCGAGAACTCCTCGATCTGTCGTTTCAGGAGGCCGACGTTCCTGTGGGCGGAGAGTCCCACGACCTTGAAGCGGCCTGGGAAATCGCGCACTATGTCCAGCGTCGTGGCGCCGACCGACCCCGTAGAGCCGAGAACGATGATACGGCGGACGGACGCGTCGCCGCGACGCGCGGGCTCCGTGCGGCGGGCGCTGCTGTTGCGTTCGACCATTCCC
>DATKZW010000294.1:0-2326 GCA_035527775.1 Sumerlaeia bacterium
GGCGGCCATTGCCTGCTGACGGGCGTGCCGGGACTGGCCAAGACGCTGATCGTCCGCTCGCTGAGCGATCTCCTCGAACTCAACTTCAGCCGCATCCAATTCACGCCCGACCTGATGCCGTCGGACATCCTCGGCACCGAGATCCTCGAGGAAGAGCGCGCCACGGGCCGCCGCCAGTTCCGCTTCGTCAAGGGGCCGATCTTCGCCAACATGATCCTGGCCGACGAGATCAACCGCACGCCGCCGAAAACCCAGGCCTCGCTCCTGGAAGCGATGCAGGAGCAGCGCGTGACCACCTGCGGCCAGACGTTCCGCCTCGACGAGCCCTTTTTCGTCCTCGCCACCCAGAACCCCATCGAGCAGGCGGGGACCTACCCCTTGCCCGAGGCGCAGCTCGACCGCTTCATGTTCAACCTGCACATCGGCTATCTCCCCGAGGACGAGGAGGTGGACGTCGTGCTCGACACGACGTCGAATCGCCGGGAAAAGCTCGAACCGATTCTCTCGGGCGAGCGTTTGCGGTTTTACCAGGGCCTGGTTCGCTCGGTGCCCGTCTCGCACCACGTGGCGCGCTACGCCGTGCGCCTGGCCTCGGCGACCCGCCCCGTTCCGGGCAACCCCTTCGATTTCGTGCGCAAGTGGGTGACGTGGGGGGCGGGGATTCGCGGCGGCCAGCAGATCATTCTGGCCGCCAAGTCCTGGGCGCTCCTGCACGGGCGCTACCACGTCAGCATCGAAGACGTGCGCGCTCTGGCAACGCCGGCGTTGCGCCATCGCATCATCACCAACTACTTCGCCGAATCCGAGGGCGCGACGCCCGACTCGATCATCCAGAAAATCCTCGAGGCGCTCCCGCAGCCGAAGTCGGGGATCCGATAGAGGGTGGAGACGCAGAGGAACCAGAAGGGACAATGGGATGCCCGCATCCAATCAACGCTTCCTCCAACCGCAGATCGTGGCGCAGCTGGCGACGATGGAACTGCGCGCCGCGACGGTCGTCGAGGGGATGATATCGGGACTGCACCGCAGCCCCGTCCGCGGCCTCTCCATCGAGTTCGCGGAGTATCGCCGCTACGAGCCGGGCGACGAGCCGAAGAGGATCGACTGGAAGGCCTACGCGCGGTCGGACAAGTTCTACGTCAAGGAGTTCGAGGACGAGACGAACATGGACGCCCACATCATCCTCGACGCGAGCGCGTCGATGGGGTTCGGGTCGGAGGGGCAGCTGACGAAGTGGCAGTACGGCGGCACGATGGCGGCCTCTCTCGCTTACATCCTTCAGCGCCAGAAGGACGCCGTCGGCCTCGTCGTGCTCGACGAGGAGATCCGCGTCGAGATGCAGGCCAAGAACACGCGCGGCCACCTCATCCAGGTAATCGGCGAGATGGAGCGCGTCAAACCGTCGCGCCAGACGCGCCTGGCCGACGTGCTCCACCGCGTGGCGGCGAAGCTCAAGCGCCGGGGCATGCGGATCCTCATTTCCGACCTGCTCGACGACCCGGCCGGCGTTCTTTCTGCGCTTCAGCACCTGCAGTTCGGCGGCAACGACGTCATCGTCTTCCACACCCTCGACTCGGCCGAGCTGCGTTTCGATTTCGAGGGGCCGAGTCTTTTCGTCGAACCCGAGACGAACGCCATCGTTCCGGCGATGGCCGAAGACGTGAAGAAACACTACCTCGACGCTCTGCGCGCGTTTCTCGACACGTACTCCGAGGAGATGGGCAAGGCCAACATCGCCTACACCTTGATCGACACATCCGAGCCGCTGGACCGCGCGCTGCTGGCCTTCCTCGGACAGAGCGCGAGGATGAGATCGTAGCGTGGGGCCCTGCCCCACCCTGGGATGCGATGGCGGGAGTCCGGCGTTCTGAGAAACGGCGGCGGGGCGATGTCTCGTCCGATTACCTAGAGACCTTCGTGCGGTCGGGGCGGGAGAATTGCCGGAACACTGAGATCGGGTGTCCACGATGCTCTTCATGAACCCCATTTTCTGGGTCGCCGCATCGGCCTTGGCCGGACCGGCGCTCCTGCATCTGCTTCTGCGCAATCGGCCGAAGCGGCGCGTTCTGCCGACGCTGCGGTTCCTGCCGGTTACCTCCCAGCAGACCATGGCGATGCACCGGTTGAAGAACATTCTTCTTTTGATCCTACGGCTCCTCATTCTCTTGCTCATCGTCGCGGCGTTCACGCGTCCGTATCTCAAGCGGCGGGGAACGGCGCGGGAGAACGCCGAGACCGTCGACGAGGGCGCGGTCTTCGCCGTCGACACGTCCCTCAGCATGCGCGTGGGGAATCGTTGGCGCGTCGCCGTGAACCGCGCGGGGAC
>DATKZW010000295.1:0-6216 GCA_035527775.1 Sumerlaeia bacterium
CGCCGATGGCGCCGGGGTGAGATCGCTCGTCGAGCGCCTCCTCGACGCTCCGGACGAGGGCGAGAACCGCCGCGAGAAGGCGCGGCGTCTGGTTCGCGAGCGCTTGACTTGGGACCGGACGATCGAACCACTGGCGCGCTGGTGCAAGAACCCGGCGGTCCGCGCCAACAAAGGAGAGACTTCCCGAGTTGGGGCCGATCTCGATTCCCTGCGCCGCCGCCTTGCCGAGCTGGAAGAAGCCCACCGCGAGCTCTCGGGCCGCCGCCTCGTCAAACTCTCCAACTTCCTCCGCCGCATCGGTCTGCGAAAGCCGGCGGCCTCTCGCAAGTCCGAGTAGACGGCGCGGAAGTCGTTTCCGATGTCAAGACCCGGAGTAGTTGGAAGGGGCGTTGGTACAACGCCATGACGGGCGCACAGGCGGGAGACATGGCGACCGTTTGCCCGCGTTGGTTCTCGCACGCTATCCTGCGTTGGAACTTGCTTCCCTTACGGCCATGCGCAGTTGTAGCGCACGAGGTGGGGGTGGCGGCCGCCCTGCTGCGAGATGCCCCATTCGATCCCTTGGCCGTTCTTCGTGTCCGTGAAGGCGTCGGGACGATAGGCGCCGGCGGCGCTGGGAGGGCCGGAGGAAGCCTTGACGGAGAAGTGGAGGCCGTCGGGCGCGTACTGGATCGTGTTCCCTTCGGGGCCGCAGCCTTGGACCCACGCCACGATCCCTTCGCGGTGGGGCCACACCAGCACCTCGTGCCCGCTGCCGATCAGGGGATTCTCCGGATGCCTCACGTAAGGCCCCGTGGGATTCCCCGCGACGGCGAGTCCCATCTTGGTTTCGGCGGGGGAGTGGCGCATCTGGCGTCCCTTGTAGTAGAGCCAGTACTTGCCGTCGCGCACGATGAGGCATGAGTCGTCGATGCGGTGGCTGTCGAAGTCGTTGGCGTCGTCGCTCGGCTTGAGGATGGGCTTGCCTTCGAATCGCGTCCACGGCCCGTCGGGCGAGTCGGAGACGGCGACGCCGATGGCGGTCTTCGTGCCGCCGTCGGGTCCCGTGTTGGTGAAGGGCTCGGGGACGGCGGTATAGAAGAGATAGCATCTGGACTGGGCGACGAGAATGTTGGGCGTGAAGACGCTGTGTTCGTCCCACGCGCCGCGACCGCCGCGGGCGATTGCCTCCCCCTTCTCTGTCCATCTGTGGCCGTCGGGCGAGGCGGCGCACCAGACGGTCGCGTTGTAGCCGTCGGGGCCTTTGTCGGTCTTCGTGTACCAGACGTAATAGAGGGGACCGATCTTGGCGACGTCGCTTGGGTCGCGGCGGGTCCATCCTTCTTCGAGTCCGAGCCCCTCGGCGGGGCTGTAGGAGAAGGTCATGTGAAACTCGCGCGTCTCATCCGAGATCCCTGCAATCATCGCTTCCGCTCCTCTGTCTGAATCGGACAGGATGGTGTGGTCGACGTCGACGTGTCCCCATTCGCCGCAGACCCGATCGACGATCTCGATGCGCGCTTTCCTGCCGCGCAACGCCCTGCCGAGGTTCTGTCCTCTACCAGCGATCCGTGCGGAAGGGAGAAGCGGGGAGGCCTTCCCCGTTCACCAGGTTTGGTTCGGCTTCCTGATGCCAGCCGAATCGGACCGCCACGGGTCGCGAGACGGCGGGGCTCGAGACAAGGAGCGTTTCGCCGTCGATCTCCGCGCGCGCCTTCGCGAACCCTCGGTCTTCTCCCGCGATCTCGAACCAGTCGAGCGGTCTGCCGTCCCGCGACGCGAGCCCGCCGGCCGCGTGGTCGAAGCGGAGTCGGATCTTCTCTCCTTCCACGGCCATGGATTTGTAGAGAGGACCCGAGTAGACGACGTCGTTGCGACCATGAACTTTCGCGAGCGCCCAAAGCGCCAAGCGCCGTCCCACCTCCTGTTTGTTCTTGGGATGGATGTTGTCCAGGTTGCCGATGTCGGTGATTACCGCCATGCCGGTGTTTGGGAGGGAGAGGAGCGAGGTCTGGGCTTCCCAGATCTTCGGAAGCGCTAAGGGATCTCCGCCGTATCGGAACGGCGCGAGCTGAACGAGATAGAAGGGGAGATCGCCGAGGTCCCAGATCTCGCGCCAGCAGTTGATGAGGGCGCGCATTTTGTCGGCGTAGAGCATGCCGTCCTTGAGATTCGATTCGCCTTGGTACCAGACGGCGCCGCGTATGGGGAAAGGAACCAGCGGAAGGATCATGCCGTTGTAAAGAAGCGTGGGGTGGTTGGGACTATAGGGCGAGTTGGGCAGCGCAATCGCCTCCGGGCCGGGTTGGTAGAGCCATGCGCCGGCGACCGAGAGAGACCTCGCTTTTTCCTCGCCGATCGCACTGAGAGTCATCTCCTCGGCTTTCCGGCCCCACAGTCCCCCTGCGCCCGAGGTGTCGATCGCACGGACGGCGATCGCGTTCGGGCCGGGTTTCACCAGAGAGGCCGGAACGCGGTACTGGCGGGGCGTGTTCCAGAACTGGGCCGCGTTGTCGCGGAAACTGCCCATTCCGCCCACCTTCGTTCCGTTGAACCACGTGACGTCGATTTCGTCGATGGGTCCCAGGTTCAGCATCAGGTCCTTCCCCTGCCAGGACGACGGGATGTCGACCGTCTTGCGGAACCAGACCAGGCCGTTGAAGTCGGGCAGTCCCGCCTTCTCCCATTGCTCGGGCAGCCTCATGGTCTTCCACTTGCGCGTGTCGAGGTTGGGGTCGGCCATCTTCCGGGCGAGACCTTCGTCCGCCTCCGCGTTCAGGAGGGCTTTGCGGGCCTTCGCGATGCTGTTCCGTTTGGCGTCGTACTCCTTCCGCGTCTCCGCGGAACGGGCGACCATCTCGTCCAGTTCCGCCAGGCGCTCTCGCTGGCCAGGGACGGGCGCCACCGCCTCGCGGCTGATCCACGTTTCGGCGATCGTTCCTCCCCAGGAACTGTCGATGAGGCCCACGGGGACGCCCGTTTGCCTATGGATTTCCCGCCCGAAGAAGTACGCGACGGCCGAGAACCCCTGCCCGCCCGCCGAAGCCAGGCTCTCCGGGCTGCACCGCCGCCAATCGGCATCCACGTCGTCAACCGGTTCGGGAGATATGCGCCTCGGCACTTTGAGCAGCCGAATCTTCGGGTAATCCCCTTGGGCGATCTCCTCCTCTCCGTTGAGGCAGTTGCGAAGCGTCCATTCCATGTTCGACTGCCCCGAGCAGACCCACACGTCGCCGATCAGAACGTCGGTCAGGCGGATGGATCTCTTGCTTCCCCGCACCGTCATCTCGCAAGGGCCGCCCGACGCCACCGCCGGGAGCTGGACGCGCCAGCGGCCCCGGTCGTCCGCCACGGCGGCGGCTTGGCGTCCGACGAGTCTCACCGTGACGTTCTCTCCCGGTCTCGCCCATCCCCACACGCGCACGGGCATGTCGCGCTGCAGGATCATGTGACTGCTGAAAACGCCGGGAAGTCTGAGCTCGGCCCGGCCCGCGGCCTTGCCGCGCGGGCCCATGGGCAGATGATGGCATCCCAGGGAGAGGCAGAGCGCCAACGCCGCCGCCCCAAGATGTATGCTTGCCTTCCGTGCTGCACTTGCCTTCATGACTCTCACCTTTCTCTCTGGTGTGGTCCCGGGGCCTTGGGTTGGGAGAGGGGCGCCTTCACGCGGGTCCTGCGGGACGGGTCCCTTCCCGCAGGAGGATGGTGGCTTTTTCGTCGATTGCAAGACCTTTCTTGGTGCGGCAGAAGGGAGTGGCCTCGCTGACGGCGCGAGAGCGGGGTTTGCCTTCGGCAGGAAACGCCACCCTCCGCGAGGTCGCGGAGAAACGTTCGGCAGGCCGATCTCGGACAAAGAAAGCCGTAAACTTTTTCCTTTCTCCGCCGAAGAGTAGATGAGGAGTCCTTTCGCGCCGCGCCGGCAGAGCCGTCGCCGGGGCGGGCCGCTGAGGCGGAAAGGAACAGCCTTCTCCGTATGAACGCTGACGCCATTCCGCTCTGGCCCGGGGGCGCCCCGGACGCCGTTGACTGCGAACCGGCGGACGGGCCCTCATTGACCCCTCACTTTCCCGATCCGCGCGCCGCCACCGGGGCCGCGATGATCGTCTGCCCCGGAGGCGGGTACGAGCATCTGGCGGAACATGAAGGGGCGCCGGTGGCCGAATGGCTCGCCTCGCTCGGGATAGCGGCTTTCGTTCTGAGATACCGGACCGCGCCGCGCTACCGCCACCCCGCGCCCCTGCTCGATGCGCAACGCGCCATCAAGACGGTTCGATCTCGAGCCGCCGCAATGTCTCTCGACAGCCACCGCGTCGGCATCCTCGGTTTTTCGGCGGGCGGACACCTCGCGTCCTCAGCCGCCACATTGTTCGACCCGGGGGATCCGGACTCCGACGATCCCATCGAGCGCTGGGCTTCGCGGCCCGACGCCGTGATTCTCATCTATCCCGTCATCAGCATGCTCGAGCACGGCAACGAAGGTTGCCGCGATAATCTGCTCGGTCCGTTGCCCGAGGCGCCGGAAGAGGAACCCGAGGCGGGGGAGGACGAGGAGGAAGACGCCCGAACCGCGGTTTCCCCGAAACCCCTGGATGAGACGCCCCCTGAAGACAATCTGATCGCCAGCATCCGCCGGTTGCGCCGGGAAACCCTGTCCGCCCAGGAACGCGCGAAGGACCGGCAAGGAACGCGGAAGAAAGGGAAGAAGGAAAGGGAGAATAAGCGCGACGATCTGCGCAAGCAGGCGCTCGATTCCCTCTCCACCCACAAGCAGGTGACTTCCGAGACCCCCGCCGCTTTCATCGTTCACGCCGCCACGGACCCCGTCGTGTCGTGCGAGAACAGCCTGCTGTTCGCCCGCGCTTTGCGCGAGGCGGGGGTCCCATGCGAGTTGCATCTTTACGAGGAAGGCCCCCACGGGTTTGGCCTGGCCGTCAACCACCCCCTGTTGCGAACTTGGACGGGACTCTGCGCGCGGTGGCTCCAGCTGCGCGGCTTTGCTGGAAGAATGGGCGCGTGATGGCCTCGGGCCGTCCGTTCAAAGTGGAGCGCCGTCCTCGGGTTCGAGCTTCACGGCTGTGCCATAGACCAGAAGCTCGGCGGCCCCCGCCATCACGCTGGCGGTCACGAACCGGACGTTGATGACGGCGTTCGCTCCCAGTTTCTCCGCATGAACTTCCATGCGACGCAGGCTCTCGTTGCGGGCCTCAATGAGCATCTCGGTGTACTCCTTGATCTCCCCGCCCACGAGACCTCGGAGCGCCGCCAGTATGTCTTTGCCGATATGCTTGGCCCGAATGGTGCTTCCCCGGGCCAGACCAAGAGTTTCGACAATGCGGTGGCCGGCGACGAAATCGGTGCTTACAGCAATCATGTTGGAGACCTCCTTGCATTGGGGGATGTGGCGAACTGTCTGAGAACCGGCTGCGCGGCGGTCGCCGTTTCCGCTGAGCAGGAAGCCCTTGCAGAGCAAGGGACCCTTGCGGGGCGATGGCGCGCGCCGGTCCTTCCCGCGGGGAGCGGCCGGCGCCGTTCCCCGTCCCGGTCATGGATCATCGCGCAAACTGCGATCCTGTTCGCGTTCCTCAAAACGCTCCCAGATGAGCGACGCCAAGAGCAACAGGAACCCGGCCGCCGCGGCCGCAAGCCCGAGTTGGATCGGCCAGGGCAAGGCGCGCAACCAGGGCCAGAGAAACCGAAGGGGTTTGACGAGCCACGTCAGCAGAACGACGCCGCCCGCGGCGATCAGGAGGAATCCGAAGATGCGAATCAGGCGGATCATTCCCGCAATCTCCCTTCAGCCCGGTAGTCTTGTATGCGCTCGAGGATCACGGACAGAAGAACCAGCGCCATTCCCGCAAGAAGGCATCCCAGACCGATCTCGATCTGCGCGGGAAGGTCTATGAAGCGCAACACCCACCGCACGGCCTCGAACAGCAACGTCGCTCCCGCGTGCAGGAGACCCCCGCGCCACAGAATGAGGCCTATCACGAGCGTCCGTCGCATTGTCGCGGATCAGTGCTCCCATTCCGGGACTTCAGAGGCGTCGGCCCTTTGCGCAGGTTCCGCGATTCACGGAAGGCTCATTCTCCAAGCGGAAAGCGTTGTTCCGGGTCGTAGCGTGTTGGGAACGCATCCAAAGCCGCCCGTTGGGTCTGTCGGCAGGCTGTAGCAGAGGATCAGCGTCTCGTCGAGGTAGAATTCCAGGAGCGCGTGTCGCAACAGGAGGCGGAAACGGGC
>DATKZW010000296.1:0-7931 GCA_035527775.1 Sumerlaeia bacterium
TTCATCGTGGAGGTCGCCTTGGGGATGATCGCCAAGGGAGTGCCGCAGTTGAACGTCTTCATCGAGAGCTTTCCCATTCGCATCATGGTGGGGCTGTTCCTCATTAGCGTAATCTCCGCGTTTCTCGTGGAGATAATCGTGGGGCTGTTTGGCGATCTGCACGAGCATCTTCTGAATCTGCTGCAACTGTTCGCGGTCTGACGAGCGACGAAGCGACCCTCCGGGTGCGAGGAATTAGAGGAGAAGGCCGATGCCGCCGGCGGACGAGACCAGCCAAGAGAAAACCCTCGAGCCGACTCAGCGGAAGATCGACGAGGCGAAAGAGCGGGGCGAGTTTCCGCGAAGCAGAGAGATCACCACGGTAGCCGTCTTTTTTGTTGCCCTTCTCTTTTTCAAACTGGGGCAGGATTACTTCCTCGGACACATTACGCGGGCCGTTTCCTTTTTCCTGCGATTCGAACCGTTCATGGATTTGTCGGAGCATTCGACGAGCGAATTCCTCTGGATGGTCTTGCTGCACCTCGCGCCCATTCTCCTTCCCGTGCTCGTCCTGGTCTTTCTCGTGGCCGTAAGCGCGGAGGTGGGGCAGATCGGCGTGCGGTCCGTGAAAGATCCCTTCGAGCCCAAGTGGGACCGGCTGAATCCGGTAAGGGGACT
Source organism: Sumerlaeia bacterium (assembly GCA_035527775.1). Classification (GTDB taxonomy): domain Bacteria; phylum Sumerlaeota; class Sumerlaeia; order UBA8349; family UBA8349; genus DATKZW01. Next base: position 658 of record DATKZW010000296.1, read on the forward strand.
GAAGCGCATCTTCAGTCTGCGCCAGTTCGTCGAGGGGATCAAGTCGATCGTGAAACTCGCCATCATCGGTCTCGTGGCCTACCTCACCTTCCGGGGCGCCATGCCGGAGATCGCGGCCATGTCGCAGAATACGCCGGCGCAGGGCGTCAAACTGATGGCCGACATTGCGCTTCGGCTCGGTTTCCGAACGTGCGCCGTGTTCGCCTTTTTCGCCGGTTTCGATTACTGGTTTCAGCGCTGGCAATACCTCAAAGGGCTGCGTATGACTCACCAGGAGAGGAAAGAAGAGTTGAGGCAAACGGAGGGCGACCCGATCCTGCGGGCGCGCATGCGGAGCGTTCAGATGGAGATCGCGCGCAAGCGCATGATGACCGACGTCCCCAAGAGCGACGTGGTGATCACCAACCCCGCGCATTACGCCGTGGCGCTTCGCTACGATCCGGAAAGAGCCTCCGCTCCGGTCGTCGTGGCCAAAGGTCAGAACTACGTGGCGTGGAGGATCCGTGAAATCGCGGAGAAGGCGGGAATCCCGCTTGTAGAGAATCCTCCGTTGGCCCGCGCCCTCTACAAACAAGTGGAGGTGGGCCGTCAGATCCCCGCTTCTCTTTTCAGGGCCGTGGCGCAGGTCTTGGCGTCAATCTGGAAGTTGGCCGAGAAGCGCGGGCGCAACTGGGTTCAGCGCAAAGCCCCGGTCGCGGCGGCCTGAAGCCGGCCCGCTTTCCCCTTGCCTAACCCGCCGCGTCTTCCTATTGTCGAATCATGACTGCGCGCCACGCCAACGCCGGACGTTTCAGGGGGCCGTCCGTCGGTCTCGTCTGGTTGATCCTTCTCTTGCGTCCAGCGCCGTGTCTGGGACAAGGCGCGCCGTCTCCACCTCCCGCTTTGCCCCCCGCCCCGACCCGCCTGGCCGTCCCGACCGTTCCCTCGGCGCTGCCTCCTTCCCCGCCGCCGCGCCTGTTCCGGATCGGCTACCTGCGACCGCCGACCCAGAGTCCGCTGAATGAGGAATGGCGCCGCCGGCTCAGGGACGCGCTGCTCAACGACCCAAACTTCGCCGCGGCCCGGCAGTCTGAAAGGATCTCGGACGTCGTACTGCGCGTGTGCGACGGTCCCCAAGACATGCTGCAACGCATGGCGCTCGAGGAATTCGAGATCGTCTTTTGTCCCGCCATGGTTTACGCTCAGGAACGCTCCTTTGAGGAGAACCAGTACCGCGTAATTTTCCAGACGCGGCGGCGGGAGTTCGACCAGGCCGGGACGCGGGGGGATCTAGTGCGCCGCAGGGGCGCGCTGTTCGTCCGCCGCGGCTCGCCCCTGGATCGTCCGGCGGAGAAGATCTCGCGCGAGGACGTGAAGGCGGCTCTCGACGGCCGGACCGTGGCCGTGTCGGGCTCCTACGACGCCGCCTATTTCTACATCCGCAAGCTCCTCTGGGAGCAATACGACCGATGTCGTCCGCAGTTCCTTTTCTGCGGCTCCCCCCAGGAGGCCATCAAGGCCGTGGTCAGCGGCCTGTGCGACGTCGGCGCCTGCGAGGAAAGCGCGTTGCAGGATCTCTTTGAGACGTTGCCCGCGGACGCGGGCGGCCGCGTTGATCTCGTCGAGGATGCGAACGATTTCGTTCGCATTCTTGAGAGGACGCAGTGGATGCCCACCGACCCCGTTCTCATTCATGAGGACTACGATCCCTCGAGGTCGCGTGTCGGCAAAGCGGCTTACAACGTCCTCTGGAGTTTTTACAATGACTACAGCGATCCGCAGAAAGCGCGCACGCCGCTCCTCGAACGGGGCGGAGACCAGGCCTACGACAAGATGGCCGAGGATGTCAAACGGACGCGAGGAATCCCCTGGTGAGGATGCATCGCGAACAGGTCAACAGGCGTCTCGCCCTGCTCACGCTGGTCGTGCTCGTCGCCGTCGTCGGCGTTCTCGTTGCCGTCGAGCGCAGAGACCGCGGACTTCTCACGGACGCCATCGACGCGACCGTGGGGATCTTCACCGCCAATGACGCGCTGCCCTCGCCGAACGACCTGCGGCCAAACTTCCCTTTGATCGAGGGACTCGCACAAAGGGCCGAGGACGCCTCTCCACTGATTGACCGGGTGTTCGTCTCCAAACGCCTGGCCGTCCCGGGCCGCCCCGACGGAACCGTCCTCCTCCATCCATACTACTACGCCCTCTGCAACCCAAGATGGTCCGACGAACTCAAGAACCTCGAGCAACGAGACATCTGGCGCGGGGGGGAGAGAGCGGGCGCTCTTTATTTTGAACTGGACCGCGGATCCCTTGTCATGGTGCGCGCAGCGATCGCCGTCACGGTGGTTCTCATCGTTCTGACTTCGGCGGCTCTCGTCGGCCGACTCTTCACACAGGAACGGGCGCTCACCGCCACGACGCAGATCCTCGAAGAGAACCAGCGCGAGCTGATCCGCCTCGAACGCCTTTCCCTGGCCGGGCTCCTTACGGCCAACATCTTCCACGACATTCGCAAGCCGGTCACGAACATCAAGCACGAGCTGGCGGAACTCAGCGAAGCCCTGGGCGGCTTCGCCGGCGCCACCCGCGCGCTCAAGGGCATGAACGATCAGGTCGTCCTCTTCTTCGACATTCTGCGCGACCTCAATATCGAGCGCTTCGTGCGATCCGACGAGGCGGACGAGGAATACGTCGACGTCAACCGCGTGGTGGAGCAGGCGTTGCGCCTCGTGCAATACGAGCGCGGCTCGACGCAGCTGAACGTGGCCCTCACGCCCGAGCTTCCCCTCATTCTGGCTCACCCCTACCGGCTCATCCAGGTTTTCTCCAACATCATTCTCAATGCCTACCAGGAGCTCGAGGGCCGCGGCGAGTTGCGCATCGCCACCAGGCCCTTTTTCGGCGATCCCGCCGCTCCGCCCGCGCAAACGGGTCCCGCGCCGTCTCGTCCCCCCTCGGGCGGCGGGGCGTCCTCTTCTGAGAATGTCGAGGCGGAGCGGACGCCGCCGCACGTCCTCATCGAGATCTCCGACAACGGCCGCGGCATCCCCGCCGAAGCAATCGGCCGGATTTTCTCGCCCTTTTACTCCACCAAGCCGCCCGAGAAAGGCACCGGCCTTGGCCTCTACATCTCGCGCACGATCGTGGAAGAGATCGGCGGCGCGCTCCACGTGAAGAGCGCGCCGGACCCGGGCACGACCTTCATGATCGTCTTGCCCGCGGCCGACTGAACCCCCTGAGAGTGGGGAATGGGAGAACTCGCGCAAACGCGAAGACGCAGTAAGCGCGGAGGAACGTAGAGGCGCACGCGGAGCATTCCCTGTGTCCTCTGTGCTCTCTGTGGTTCCAACGGTTCACGCCCGGCTCGTGGTCCGAGGGAAGGAGAAACCACAGAGAGCACAGAGAGCGCAAAGAGGACGGGAGTTCCGGCGAGAGTCAGGCTCCGCGCCAGAACCGCGGCAGGCGCTCGGCTTGGGCTTCGAGCAGATCGTCGGCGAGGCGGGCGGCCGTTCCGATGGACTCGACGGCGCCGTCGAGCAGGAGGGCTTGGATGAACTTGCGGCGGCTGCCCTCGAGGGCCGCGTCGACGACTGTTTCCACCCACTGAAAGCGCGTGGCCAGCGTGCCGGCGAGGGCGGCGTCGATGGGCGGTTGGGCGAGGGGGCGCATGCCGGAAGCGCCGGCCACAGCCGGGCATTCGATGACGGCTTCCGCGGGGAGATTGGGGACTTGGCCGCGATTGGGGAGGTTGGCCGAATACGCGCGGCCGGCGTCGGCGCGGATGCTCTCGATGATGTCGACGGCCTGTTCGTGTTCGCCCGACATTCCCTGAAAGAAGTCCTCGCCGAGGGGCTCGGGAGAGAAGGCCGTCTCGCGCATGGCGGCGAAGCCGTTGTCGCCGGCCGCGATCGTGCCTTCGAAGGAAAAGGCCTCGACCCCGAGCGTCCTGCCGTAGTAACTGCCTTTCTTCGCGAAGAGATGGGGAAAGAACTCGGTCACGTGCCGGTCCAGGACGGCGGGGAAGGCGCCGAAGAGATCGACGAGCTCCCAGGTGAAGGGGTTGTCGAGATCGGCGCCGGAATCGGCGCGGTCCAGGGTCCCCGCCTCGGCGAAGCGCTTCCCTAGGGATTCGGGATCGACCGTGCGGCCCATCTTCTCGGCGGCGATCTCGCGCAGACGCGGCATGGCGTCTTCGCCCCGGACGCGCAGTTCGGTGAACCACGTAAGGTGGTTGATGCCGATGGCGGTGTACTTCACGTCTTCGCGCGCGGCGCCGAGCGTGTCGGCCAGGAAGTGGCCGACGTGAAAGACGCCGTGGCAGAGGCCGACGACTTCGGCCCCGGTCGCTTTGCGCACGGCGCGGCAGACGGGGCTCATGGGGTTGGCGTAGTTGAAGAAAAGGGCGTTCGGCGCGAGATCGCAAACGTCCCGGGCGATGTCGACCATGTCGGGGATCATGCGCAGGGCGCGCGACGCGCCGCCCGGCATCACGGTGTCGCCCACGGGCTGGTAGATGCCGTATTTTCGCGGGACGAAGACGTCCTGTTCCCACGCACGCCGACCGCCGACGCCGATGGTCGTGATGACGACGGTGGCGTCCGGCAGGAGATCCCTGCGATCTTTGGACGCGGCGAGTTTCATTCGCGCCCCCTTCGCCGGCGCCCCGCCGGCCTTGGCCTGGAGCATCTTGCGCACGAGGTTCTCGGCAACCGCCAGGGCGTCGGCGTCGATGTCGACGAGGCCGATCTCGCCTTCCCATCCGCGGGCGATCATGTCGCCGACCAAGCCTTGCGTGAAGGAGACGCTGCCCGCGCCAATCATGACGATCTTTTCGTTCATCGTTCTCTGTCCTTTGCCGAGAGGCTGGAACGGGTTGCGGGACCCCGGGGGCCGGCTGTCGCGAATCTTGCGGAGCCAGGGGGCCCTTGCGGAGTCAGGGAGCGCGGGAGGCCGTCTCCCAGACGGGGAGGGAACGTGGGAGGCCGTCTCCGACGGGCGACCTCCGGTCTGCGATCCAATCGCTTCCGCGTCAGTCCTTACGGACGGCATCGACCTCGATTTCGAAGAGCAGATCGTCGCGGCACACCACACTGGTGGTGACGACGACGGGCATGGCAGGAAGCCCTTGGGCGGAGCAGTAGCGAGAGAGTGCGGGCGCGTCGGCGGGGTTGCGGACGTAAGCGACTCCGCGCGTGACGTCGGCCCAGGACATCCGGCGCGCGTCGAGAATGGCGCCGACGACGCGCATGGTCAGATCGACCTGCCCGGCCATGTCCCCCACGTGCGCGGTCTCTCCGCTCGGTTCGATACTGGCGGTGCCGGAGACGAAGAGGCGTCGAAGATCGGGCGCGACCAGTTCCACGGCGCGGCTGAAGGAACTGCCGTACTCGAGGGCGGCCCCTTGAAGAGGCGACGGAACGGCGAAGGAACGCAGGCCTTCTTCCTTGGGATCCACGGCCAGGAGACCCGCCACGAGGGCGGCCCCGAAAGGGTTGCGCGCGCCGATGCCCGTGCTGGCAGGCACGAGCCCTTCGTAGACGCCGCGTTCCGTAAAGAAGTCGTTGCGGACCTCGTTGAAGTCCGCGTACCACGCCAGAATGTCGTCGTTGTAGAACCACGTGCGGGGAGCGTGGGAAAAATCCATCCCCACTTGCCCGAGGGCGCGTTCCAGGTTCTCGAACACCTCGCGGGCCTGCTCGGTGCGCGTTCGCTCGGTGCGCGTTCGCGAGGCGTCGGTGGGCGCAACCCCGCCCAACCGGCAATAGCGGGCGCAGGCGTCTTCGAAGAAACTGCCGATGATTCTCTCGTTCAGAAACACCGGCTTGACGGCGACGCCGGAGACGGCCCAGACCTGAGCGCCGCAGAGTCCCCCGTCGCCGCCCTCCTCGATCCATGTGAGGGGCCAATCGAGATCGCCGAGGGCGTCGCGCAGGGCTCGTAGGCCTGTGCCGTTTCGATCGGGAACCCCAAACACGTCTACGGAGATGATTTGGGCGTCCCGATCGCGGACAGCCTCGGCCGTCTTCCCGAAAACGGCTGAAGCGCTTTCGTCTCCCACGGGAACGGCGGTGATGAAATGCTCGGCGCAACCCTTCCGCGGGAGGGTGATGGTCTGGAGGCCAGGCGCCGTGCATCTTTCGATGGGCGCCGCATGACTGCAAGGCATAATGGTGGTTCCTTGATGCGTCCCTTGGCGCGCGCGGCTACTGCGGCAACGACAAGACGTATTCCGCCAGGTCGGCCAGTTCCCCGTCGTCGAGCCCCGACGTAAAGCCGTGGGCATTATTGGGATTGTGTTTCCTGAGGACCTCGAGCATGGTGACGGCGCGGCCGTCGTAAAGGTAGGGGGCCGTGCGCCAGGTTTCCACCAAAGTCGGCGCGTCGAACTCGCGTTCCTTCTCGTTGCCGATACCCGTGCCGACGTCGTACAGATTCAGGTCGGTAAAGAGGGGTTTGGGATGACACCCGGCGCAACGGGCTTCCTCGAAAACCTTCTCTCCACGTTTGGCTGATTCGCTCAGCTTGCCCTTCACGAGATGGGGGCTGGGCGTTGGATCGAGCGACTTCAGATAGGCGTCAATGGCCGCGGCGTCCTCCTCGGGCCGCACCGCGAACTGGATGAAGCGGATTCCCGCCCGGACGCCCCCCTCGGCGTCCGGCCGGATGCCCGTGATCATGGATGGGGGTGTTTGGTGAGCATAGACCATAGTCTTGGTGTTCTTCGGGTTGCCCAGGCCGTCGTTCATCAAGTCCCAGTTCAGGGCGTCGGCGCGGGCGTCGGGATGGCAGCTGGCGCAGCTCTGCCATTTCTGGAAACAGAGGTCGGCGTCATTGAAGAGCATCTCGCCCCGCCGAACGTCCGACAGTTCCTTCTCGTCCCCCAGGGAAACGGACCGCGGCCGATGGACTTTCTCCGGGTCTAGATCGACAACCCCGAGGGAGCCGGTGAAATACTCGGTCGCGTAAGCCCGCGATCCCACGACGACAATGCCGCGCGGACCGTTGCCGGCGAGTTTCAGACGGCGGCGCAGGCCGACGAGAAACGCCAGGTTGTCGGGAACGGCGACGGTCGAGCCGTACGAATAGGGATCTTGTCCTTTGGTCTGCTCCGCCGCTTCGGCGAGTTTCCTGTGCAGCGCCTCGCGGTCGATGACGCTCACCTCGTCCGTTCCCGCGTGGGCGACGCAAACGTACTGGCCGTCCGGGGAGCAGGTCACGCCCCAGGGGTTCGCCGCGCCGAGGTCGACGTCGTCGAGCAGAACGGTGTTGATGAGTCCGCGTTTCTCGACGTCGATGAC
>DATKZW010000297.1:0-7606 GCA_035527775.1 Sumerlaeia bacterium
GGAGACCTGAAGGCCGACACGCTGCCGAGCGCGAAGCTTTCAGAGGAGTATCTGAGGGAATCCGAAGCGGCCAGAGCCAAGCAGGATCTGAGCGCGGCGCGCGAGGCATTGCGCGAGTCCTGGAACGAGATCCTGGCCTACCAGTTCGGCCAGAGCCGAGCGAAACTGACGGATCTGTCGGACTATGTGCGCGACAGCCACGCTTCGCCGAAAGCGCGGCGCGAGATCGCCCGGACGCTGGCCGAAAGCCTGAGCGACGGCAAAGCCACGGGCGACTACAGAAGCTTCGCTTGCCGTCAACTCGCCATTATCGGCTCGAAAAGGGAAGTCCCCGCTCTGGCTCGACTCCTTGCCGATGGCGAGATGACGGATATGGCACGCTTCGCCCTGGAGCGCATTCCCGATTCCGCGGCAGGCAAGGCCCTGCGCAAAGGACTGAAACAGACGAGCGGCAAGGCGCGCATTGGCGTCATCAATTCCCTCGGGGTGCGACGCGACGGGCGCGCCATCCGCGCAATAGCGCCCCTTCTCAACGATGCGGACAGCGAGACCGCTCAGGCCGCGGCGGCGGCGCTCGGCCGCATTGGCGGGGCGCGCGCAACGGGGATTCTCATGAAGGCCTGGGCGAAGGGAAGTCCCTCGCAACGCGCTCGGGTCGCCGACCCTTGTTTGGCCTGCGCCGATCAGTTCCTCGAGGCGGGAAAGGCGAAAAGGGCCGCCGACATCTTCGAGAGATTCTACGCCGAGGGGGAACCCGTCCCGGTCCGGCAGGGCGCGCTCGCCGGCCTGGCGGCTATCGGCGGAGCGCGGGGACTGGAAGTCGTGACGCAGACCCTCGCGGGCGACGAAGCCGCCATGAGCCACGCGGCCTTGCGTCACGTGCGCCTGATTCAGGCGGACGGGGCGACGGAGACCTTCGCTCGGATGTTGAGGGATCTCCCCGCCGAACGCCAGGCGCTGCTTCTCGAGGCCCTGGGAGACCGGGGCGACGCGGCAGCCCTCCCCGCGGCGACCGAAGCGACGAAGAGCGACGACGAGACCGTGCGGATCGCGGCTCTCAAGGCCTTGGCGTCCCTGGGCGACGTCGGAACCGTCGAATTGCTGGCGCGGACGGCGGCGAAGACGGAAGACGCGGAGCGCGATGCGGCCCGGGCGAGCCTCGATCGTCTGCGCGGCGCCGCCGTCGACTCGCAACTGCTCCAAGTCCTCCGACAGGCCCGGGAGGAGAGGAACCTGAATCTCGGGCTTGAGGCGATACGCAGCCTGGGCGAGCGCAACGCAAAGGCCGCGGTTCCCACTTTGCTGACTGTCGCCGAAACAAGCGTCCCGGAGGCCCGGAAAGAGTCGATGAGAACGCTTGCGCTTCTGGCCGACAGGCAGCAGCTGCCGAAGGTTCTCGAGATTCTGGTCGGCGCGGACGACGCGGACCAGCGCAAGGCGGCCGAGGACGCCGTTGTGGCCGTGGCGCGACGCACCGGGGAGGGGGAAAAACCGGCGAGGGAAGCGCTCGCCGCTTACTCCGCGGTCTCCAGCGCCGGCGCCCGCGCCTCCCTCCTCCGCGTGTTGGGGCGGATCGGCGATAATGACGCTCTGGACGCTCTGCGAGCCGCCGTCAAGGACGCCGACGCCGACGTGCGCGACGCGGCAATCCGCGCGCTGGCGGACTGGCCAAACGCCGCGCCTTTGGTCAACCTTGCCGAGATCGCCCGTTCGACGGACCAGCAGACCCACCAGGTGCTCGCCCTCCGCGGGTACCTGCGCATGGTGTCCCTGCCCTCAGAACGCGCTCCTTCCGAGACGCTCGATCTTCTCAAGCGAGGCATGGAAATCGCGAAGGGGCCGGATGAGAGGAAACTGGTTCTGAACGGCGTGGGAAGAGTGCAGACCGCGGACGCCCTGGAGTTCGCCGCGCAGCATTTCGCCAAGCCCGATCTGCAGGCCGAGGCGGTCCAGGCCGCTCTGGCCATCGCGAACGCGACGCAGAAGTCCGAAGCGGAAGCGACAAAGAGGACACTCGAGAAAGCGCTCGCCGCGACGCGAGACGAGAACCTGCGGAGGAAGGTGCAATCCGTCCTCGAGACGATGGGGAAGGCGTCGAAATGACGCGTTGGGGCATGCGTCGGCGCTCGGCCTTGGCCCCCGCCGCTCCACAAGAGCATGGCAATCCCTCTGGGTCCTCTTGAGACGCGGAGGCGACGAGACGGCGGGCAATGCGCAGTTTGGCGCCGTGTTGTATCCGTGGCTCGCGGTGACCAACGACCCGGATTTGACCTTGGGGCTGGTTTACGATCCCACCAACGGGACGAAGAGCCGCGGCAACCTCTTCCGCGCCGGCGGCGTCACTACATCTCCAGGACAGGGGCGCCCATGATCAACATCATCGTCATCGCCGCCTACCTCGTCGGCATGGTCGCGCTCGGGCTGTATCTGACGCGCTACGTGCGCAAGGACGAGGACTTCTTCCTCGCAGGGCGCCGGCTCAATCACTGGGTGATCGCCGGCACCATCATGGCGGCCAACGTCGCCGCCATCTACCTCGTCGGACCCGCCGGCGCCGCATACGGCGGGGGCGGCTTCGCCGTGCTCCTCATCGCGTGGATCGGGAATATGTTGGCGGCCGTGAGCGCGCTTTTCTTCGTCCCGCGCTTCCGGCGCTTGCGCATCACGACCGTTTCCGAGGTGCTCGAAGAACGCTACGGCCTGGCGCTCCGGCTGCTGCCGTCCGCCCTCTGGATCGTCTACTACGCTCTCTTCTCGGGCAACGCCATCTACACGCTTTCCATCGCGCTCCAGCCGGTCACCGAGCCGCTGAGTCCCGCCACGGGTGGGATCTCCGTCAACGCCATCATCCTGATCGTCGGCGTCGGCGTCATCGTCTACTGCGCCTTCTCGGGCATGATCGCCGTGGCCTACTCGTCGGTGATCCAGGCCTTCCTCATCGTCCTCGGCGGCCTGATCCTCATGCCGCTGTGCCTCAAAGAAGTCGGCGGCGTCGGGGCCTTCGTCGAGAAGATTCCCGAGCAGAGCTTCGTCTTCTGGAAGCCGGTCGGCGAGGCTTGGCCCACCTACCGCGACGTCGTCATGTTCGCCCTCCTGGGGCTCCCCTATTGGTTCACGAGCCAGTATTTGCTCCAGCGCTCCTTCGCGGGCCGCACCGTGCGCCACGCCTCCAAGGGCCTGATCCTCGCCGCGCTCCTGACCGGGCCGCTGACGCTCTCCTACATCATCCCCGGCATGTGCGGCTCGATCCTCTACACCGGCGACGCGGCTCTCGCCAAGGGCGACTTCGTCTTGCCGCGGCTGCTGGTCGACGTTCTGCCGATCGGGCTCGGCGGCCTCTTCGTCGCGGCGCTCATGGCGGCGTCGAACTCCACGGCCAGCGCGCTGCTCAACTCGCTGGCCACCCTTACGGAGCACGATTTCTACCGCCGTTTCCTCCCCGCGCGCTCCTCGCGCCACTACATCTGGGTCGGGCGGATCGCGACGCTCGTCGGCGGCGCCGTGGGCCTCGTCTTCGCCTTCAACGTCGACCGGCTCGGCGGCATCATCCAAGCCAACTTCTACATCATGTCGATCTTCGAGCCGCCCATCTTCGTGATCGTGGCCGCCGCCCTCTTCTGGCGCTACGTCAACGCCTGGGGCGCGGCGCTCGGGGTGGTCAGCGGCGTGGCCTTCAACGCCGCGGCGGCAACCTTCACTGAGATGACGACCACCGACCGCACCTACTGGGTCTTCCCCATCTGCGTCGCAGGCATGGTTCTCGGGAGCGTCGTCGGCCACCTGCTCAGCCCGCGCAGCGCCGAGGCCCAAGCCAAGGGCGACGACTTCACGAAGAGAATGCGAGGTCCCCGCCCCCAGACGACGTCGCCCTGGCCCGCCGCGGGGGCTGCGCTGGCGGCCCTTTGCCTCGTCGCCTTCATCGTCTGCGCCGTCTTCGAGGAGCGCCTGCCCAAGCCCGGCAACCTCTTCGTCTTCATGGGCCTGATGATGGTCTTCGTCGCCGGGTGCTACGCCGCCGTCCCCCTGTTTGTGGCCGACGAGAAGGAGGAGGCAGTCGAGGAGGTCGAGGGGGGCGGGATCGAGCAGACGTGGCTCCACCGGATCTTCGGCAGCGGTTGGTCCTGGCTCGCCCTCTATGTCGGCGCTACGGTCCTGGTGCTCGCGCTCTACTTCCTCTAGCCCGGGGAGCCGAACCCCCGGGACAAGGGCTGCCCATTGCCCTGGCCTCCGCCCCGGTTCCCGATGAGGGCGACGCCGGCGCCCCGAAGAGGCTCCAGGGGCTTAGCGCACCCGGAATGGACTGTGTCCCTTACCCACCCAACGCTTCGGCGATCCGAGCAGGTCGCGACGCCCTCCCTTGCCGAAAACCCAAAGGTCCCGAAGGGGGGGACGATGTTCATACAGTTCCCCAAAAAAGCCGGATACGGTGTTGACGCAGCGGCTTTTTCCTGCTTATCCTTGGGCGTTCTGGCCGGTCGTCGCAAGGGAGTCCGGTGAATCACCCCATCCCAAAGACAAGGAGAGAAAAGGCATGACTCAGAAAGTTCGTATCCAACTCTCGGCGATGATGTTCCTGCAATTCTTCATTTGGGGCGCCTGGTGCGTGACCATGGGAACGTACCTGGGCAAGATTGGGTTTCAAGGCGGCGACATTGGCAAGGCCTACAGCACTACCGGCTGGGCGGCCATCATTTCGCCGTTCTTCGTCGGGATGATTGCCGATCGGTTCTTCTCGGCGGAAAAAGTCCTCGCCCTCATGCACCTCGTCGGGGGCGTGGTTCTCTACTGGGTGTCCACCATCACCGCGCCGGGCGCTTTCTTCTGGGTGCTGCTGCTTTACGCGCTCTGCTACATGCCCACTCTGGCGCTCACCAATGCCATCTCGTTCCATCAAATGACACGCCCGGACCAGGAGTTCCCGGCCATCCGCGTCCTGGGAACCATCGGCTGGATCATCGCGGGTTGGATCGTGGGTTTGATGAAGATCGAAGCAACCGCAATCCCTCTGAGGATCGCAGCCGGCTGCTCGATCGTCATGGGGCTTTATTGCCTGGCCCTTCCCCACACGCCGCCAAGGTCCGCGGGCAAGAAGGTCACTGTCGGCGACGTTCTGGGGCTGGAGGCTCTGAAACTCCTGAAGGCGCCGTCCTTTGCCGTCTTCGTAATCTGCTCGCTTCTCGTTTGCATTCCCCTTCAATTCTACTATGCATTCACCAATCCTTTCCTGAACGAAAGCGGCATGGTGAACGCCGCGGGCAAGCAAACCTTCGGACAGATGTCGGAAGTGATATTCATGTTGGTCATGCCCTTCTTTTTCGCTCGATTGGGCGTGAAGAGAATGCTCATGGTTGGCATGCTGGCCTGGGCGTGCCGGTATGTGCTCTTTGCCTTTGGGAATAACGAAGCTCTGGTCTGGATGTTCTACATCGGCATTCTCCTCCATGGCATCTGTTACGATTTCTTCTTCGTCACGGGCCAGATCTACGTGGATCAGAAAGCGCCCGTCCAGGTCCGCGCGAGCGCTCAAGGCTTCATCGCTTTCGTAACCCTTGGCGTTGGCACCGTGCTTGGGACGCGCATAGCGGGCGCCATTGTCCAAGGGCGCGAAATCCTCGGCGTCGTCGAGGGGGTTGAGAAGGTCGTCAACCATAACTGGAAAGGAATCTGGCTCATCCCGGCCGCCATGGCCGCAATCGTCCTCGTCATTTTCGCCATTCTCTTCCGAGAGAAGAACAACGCGAAGAAGACGGAAGACCCGGCTCAGTGAGAAAGGAACAAGGGCAATGAGAACGTTTTTTCGGATTCTGAAGTCTGCGTCGATTGTCGCTCTGGGGCTGACGGCCGGCTGCGCCGCGAATCGGGCGCGGCCGCTCAACAAGCCCCCCAAGGGCTTCGTGGCCCTGTTCAACGGCAAAGACCTTGCCGGATGGAAAGGTCTCGTAGCCAATCCGAAAGCGCGCATGGAGATGGAGGCCACCGAGCTGGCCAAGGCCCAGGCCGAAGCGGACGAGATGGTGCACGAACACTGGTCCGTCGAGGACGGCATTCTCGTCTTCGACGGCAAGGGGAGCCACCTGTGCACGACGAAGGATTACCGCGACTTTGAGATGTACATGGACTGGAAGATCCCCCGCAACGGCGACAGCGGCATCTACTTGCGCGGCTCGCCGCAAGTCCAGATCTGGGACCCCTTCACGGGCACTGCGGGGGGCCACGAAAAGGGCTCCGGCGGGCTGTATAACAACCAGAAAAACCCGAGCGCCCCGACCGTCTGCGCCGACAACCCCATCGGAGAATGGAACACGTTCTACATGAAGATGGTCGGCGAACGCGTGACGGTGGACCTCAACGGCAAGCGCGTCGTGGACGACGTGGTTCTAGAGAACTACTGGGAGCGCGACCGCCCCATCTATCCTTGCGACCAGATCGAGATTCAAGCGCACGGCTCCGTGCTCCATTGCCGCAACATCTTCCTGCGCGAAATCCCGCGCCGGCCCGACGCGGCCACGCGTCAGCGCCTCAACGCGGCGAAGTGGCGCAATCTCCTCGGCGGCAAGGACCTTGAAGGTTGGGAAGTCGTCGACGGCAAGCCGGGGGCCTGGGTCGCTGAGAAGGGAGTCCTGGCCACAACGGGCAAGGACGGCGGATGGCTTTCGACCGATCGCGAGTATGCGGATTTCCAGCTCGAGATTGAATTCCGCGTTCCGCCCGGGGGCAACAGCGGCGTGTTTCTGCGCGCGCCCCGCAGCGGCAATCCCGCTTTCGCCGGCATGGAAATCCAGATCCTCGATGACCACGCCGACCAGTACGCCAACTTGAGGGCGTACCAATACTGCGGGAGCCTTTACGCCACGGAACCCGCTCGGCCGCGAGCCGCGAAGTTGGCCGGCGAGTGGCAGAAGATGGAGATCCTGTGCGTCGGCCGCCGCGTGATGGTGCGCGTGAACGGCGCGCTCGTCGTCGACGCGAACTTGGACGACTATGCCAAGATGTTCGAGGGGCATCCGGGCCTTCGGCGCGCGAGCGGCTACATCGGCCTCCAGAGCCACGGCTCGAGACTCGAGTTCCGCAAGATCCGCATTAAGGATCTGACGGAGAGATAGAGATTGCGCCACACGGTTGGCGCCGCGACCCCTCGCCTTTGACGGGTTCGGAGTTCCCCCCATTAGGACGGTTCAGCGTGGGAGGCGGCCTCCGGCCGGCGATGCGCCCCCGGTACGGATCAGGACGGGAACCGACCATGACGAGGGAAGACGAGGACTCTCCATCCGTGGATGATCCCGCCCTCTTCGGCTCCAGACGTCGCTTTCTGAAAACGGCGGCCGCCGTCGTCGTTGCGCCGAGCATTATCCCCGCTTCGGCTCTCGGCGCGGACGGTTCGACGCCGCCGAGCGAACGCGTCGCGATGGGGTGCATCGGCGTCGGCGGCCAGGGCTCGGGCGATATGTGGGCCTTCGCGAACGACCCTCGGGTCCAGGTCGTGGCCGTGTGCGACGTGGATGCGGCGCGAAGGGACGCCGCCCAGAAGGGGATCGACGCGCACTACGCGCGGAGAGCGCCTTCGGGCGCCTGCAAGGGCTGCGTGGCCACCACCGATTTCCGCGAC
>DATKZW010000298.1:0-2359 GCA_035527775.1 Sumerlaeia bacterium
GTTGAACCCACCCGTGGCGGTTCAGGATAAACCGGTCCTTGGGCAAGCGAGTCAGCAGGCAACAGATTCCGAAGATCATGCCGGTGTCGCAGATGATGCTGCCGACGGAGTTGCCCAGAGCGAAGTCGGGCATGCCTTGGAAGGCGGCCATTACCGACACAGCGGCCTCGGGCGTCGTTGTGCCGAGGCTGACGATCGTCGCGCCGATGATGACCTTGGGCACGCCGAGCCTTTCGGAGAGCCCCACGGCGCCGTCAACCAGCCAGCCGGCCCCCTTCACCAACACTGCGATGCCGGCGGTGAGCAGGACGAGCAAGACGAGGGTCGGTTGCTGGTCAATAAAGGCTTGGGGGATGAGATGTTCCATGCAGTCGTCCTCGAGCCGCTGGAGGCAGCCGGGCGGTTCATCGGTCAAGGCCGGGCGATATAGCCCTCGCACTCCAGGTGCAGGAGGATCTGGTTTGCGGCCTGGTCGGCCGTCATGTCGGACGTGTCGATGACGACTTCGGGGTTTTCGGGGGGTTCGTAAGGATCGTCGATCCCGGTGAAATCCTTGATCAGCCCGGCGCGCGCCTTGGCGTAAAGGCCTTTGCGGTCGCGGGCTTCACAGACCGCGAGGGGGGTGGCGACGTAGACTTCGATCATTCCGCCGTAAGCGCCGATCATCTCGCGGACCTCGCGTCGCGTGGCCGCGTACGGGGCGATCGGGGCGCAGACGGCGACGCCGCGGTTCTTGGTGATTTCGCTGGCCACGAAACCGATGCGGCGGATGTTGAGGTCGCGATGTTCCTTGCTGAAGGTCAGCTCGCTCGACAGGTTCTTGCGGACGATGTCGCCATCCAGGAGGGTGACGGGGCGCGCGCCCAGTTCCATGAGCTTGGCCACGAGAATGTTGGCCACCGTTGACTTGCCGGCCCCCGACAGCCCCGTGAACAGGACCGTGAACCCTTGCTCGCGCCGCGGCGGGTAGGAACTGCGCAGCTCGGCCACCACCTCGGGGTAGGAGAACCACGAAGGGATCTCGAGTCCTTCGCGGAGGCGGCGTCTCAGCTCGGCGCCCGACAGCGTGAGCACGCGCGCGTCCGGGGGCGCCTCGTCTCGGGTCTTGTATTCGGCCAGACTCTCGACGTACACCATCTCCTCGAAGGCCGCCATGCGGATCCTTATCTCTTCTTCGTACCGGCGGATCAGTTCCTGGGCGTCGTACGGGCCATAGAAGGGCTTGCCGTCGCTGCCGTTGCCGGGACTGGCGTGGTGGCGTCCGACAATGAAATGCGTGGCGCCGTAGTTCCTGCGAATCAGCGCGTGCCAGAGCGCTTCGCGAGGCCCGGCCATGCGCATGGCCAGCGGCAGGAGGCTCAGCATCGTCGTCTGCTCGGGGTAGTGTTTGAGAACGGCCCGGTAGCAGCGAGCGCGGGCGAAGTAGTCGACGTCGCCCGGGCTGGTGCGGCCAACTGCCGGGTGGATGAGCAGGTTGGCTTCGATTTCCGCAGCCGCGCGCTTGGTCAGCTCGACGTGGGCCCTATGCATGGGGTTGCGCGTCTGGAAAGCCACGATCTTCTGCCAGCCCATCTTCTGGAACAGAGCGCGCAGCTCCAGGGGCGCATGGCGCAAACTCTGGAAGGTGTGGTGAGGGGGAATCTCGATCCCCTCGAGAAGGCCCCCGAGATAGACCGGGTGGGTCTGGTGAAGGAGACGGAAAACCTCGGGATGCGCTTCGTCCGTCGTGCCGAGAACCAAGCGAGCCTCCTCTTTGAGGTCGGGTTTCCAAAGGTCCTCCACTGTGAGAATCGCAAGGATCATTCCCTCGGGATGCCGCAAGGCGATTCGGTCTCCAGCGCCGACCGAGGAAGCGAACTGCTCGGTCACGTCGAGAGTGACTGGAATGGGCCAGACAGCGCCGTCGTCCAGGCGCATGTCGTGGCAGACGGAGTCGTAGGCGCTCTTGGACAGGTACCCTCCGAGGGGGGAGAAGGCGCCGTTGAGCAGAAGCTCGGCGTCGAGGACCTGGCGCTGGTTGAGGTCCCAGGATGGCAGACGGAGCGCTTCCCGTCCGAGTTCCCGTCCCTTGGCTTCGCCCACCACAAGGGGGCGGACCACGAAGGATTCGGGGGGGCTGACAGTCATGGAACGCTCTTTCTTTCCCTCTCGTCAGGGGTTCGGGGGATGAGTTGCGGCAGACGGAATCTCCCACACGGGGGCCAAGTTAGGAGAGGTCGGATGAAAAGTCAATCGGATCTTCCCCGTCGCGGCGGGCTTCGCGACACGGGTTTCGCGAACGGACTTGACTCTTTCGCCGGAGCCTGTTGTTGTTGGGCAAAGCCCCGAGCTGGTCGTCACGCCGGACGGGGGAAAGGAG
>DATKZW010000299.1:0-5452 GCA_035527775.1 Sumerlaeia bacterium
GACCGCACGTAGATGTTGCAGTCGTCCGCGTAGCGGCAGAACGCGTGGCCCCGCCGCTCCAACTCTTTGTCCAGATCGTCGAGCAGGACGTTGGAGAGCAGCGGCGAGAGCGGCAGATCTCCCCGGGTAATGCGCACCCACCTTCCCGCTTATGCCCGCCGCATCTACGACCGCGCTTTCCGTGCAGCTATCGGACTTTGGAGATATTGGCCTTCTCATCCAGCGCGAGCGCCTCCTATGCGGTTTCTGTTCGTCGGGCCCGCGTTTTGCCTGCGGCCTCCTTCAGATTCGGCCTCGCGACCGACACCCTTGCCGTCCGGCTAACAGTTCCCACTGCCGGGCCTGTAGAGGACTCCGCGACATCCTGTCGCGCCACCTCCAAGTGGGTGCGCCCTGCCGGGCGCACCAAAGAAAACGGCGCGGACCGAACGGATCCGCGCCGGCGCAAGAGGACCTTGGGGAGAGGCATTGCGCCTTATTCCATGAACTCAATCAGTTTCTTGCGCCTCGAAGGGTGGCGCAGTTTGTTGAGAGCTTTCGTCTCAATCTGCCGCACGCGCTCGCGGGTGACGTTGAAGATCGTGCCGACCTCTTCGAGAGTGCGGGGGAAGTCGTTGCCGCCGATGCCGAATCGGAGACGGAGGACCTTCTCCTCGCGGTCCGTCAGAGTGCCAAGGACCTTCTCGATCTGCTCCTGCATGAGGCGGTAGGAGGTCATATCGACGGGCGAGGCGGCGTCCGTGTCCTCGATGAAATCCCCGAAGTGCGAATCCCCGTCTTCGCCGATGGGCGTCTCGAGGGAGATCGGCTGCTGGGCGATCTTGAAAATGCGACGAATCTTGTCGACGGGCTGATCCATCTTCTCGGCGATCTCTTCGGGACTTGGCTCGCGGCCCAACTCCTGGACGAGAAAGCGGGAAACGCGCGAGAGCTTGTTAATGGTCTCGATCATGTGCACCGGGATGCGGATCGTGCGGGCCTGGTCGGCGATGGCGCGGGTGACCGCCTGGCGAATCCACCAAGTGGCGTAAGTGGAGAACTTGTAGCCGCGCTGGTACTCAAACTTGTCGACGGCCCGCATGAGGCCGATGTTTCCCTCCTGAATGAGATCGAGGAACTGCAGACCGCGGTTCGTGTACTTCTTGGCGATGGAGACGACGAGCCGCAGGTTGGCCTCGACGACCTTCATCTTGGCCTCCTGGGCTTTGCGCTCGGCTGTGCGGATCCGGCTGACGATCTCCTTCAGCTCGTCGAACCGGTTGTTGGCCTCCTTCTCCAGGTGTTTGATCATCCGCTGAGAGGTGCGGACTCTCTTGTCGATCTCGATGAACTGGTCGAGCGTGAGCCCATGCTTCCTCTTGAGCGCCCGCGCCTCGGGGGAGTTCTTCTTGGTGCGCTTCACGATGCGGCGCAGTTCGGTTTCGCTCAGCATTGTCTTGAGGAGGATATGGTTGATCTCCTGCTGGGCGCTCTCGATGTTCTCGTACACCTTCTTGATTCGCGCGGCGATCTCCTCGATGATGCTGAAATTCAGGTCCACCCTCGTGAGGCGCTCGTAGATGTCGCGGCGCTTGTTGGCCACCGTTGTGTTCAAGGCTTTGCGCCGCCGCGGGGTGATTGACGGATCGCTGAGATGCTCCAAGCTGCGGAGGATTTTCTCGTAGTCGCTGAGAATCTCACTGAACTCCTCAAGGACCGTGTTCACTTTCCGGGCCCGAATTGTGGGGCTCGACTCGTCGACGCTGGCCCGCAGCAACTCGTTGAGGTTCACGGCGCCGCATTCGATCTTCAGGTACAGGCGCTTGATTTCCTCGGCCGTGGCGCTGGCGTTGGCGATGGCGGCCGTGATCTCGTGACGGCCTTCCTCGATGCGCTTGGCCAGGTTGATCTCCTCCTCCCGCGAAAGGAGGGGCACCTTGCCCATTTCCATCAAGTAGAGTCGCACGGGGTCGTCGATCTTGGCGGTGTCGGCGGCGGCGTCGTCATCCTGAAGACGCGAGTATTCAGGGGGCCGCGCCGAGTGCGGGCTTCTGGTTTGGGGCGCGGTCTTCTTCTCGTCCGGCGCCTGCGCCTTTTCCAGTCCGACGACGTTGATCTTGTGCTCCTCCAGCTTGTCGAGCAGGCTTTCGACGTCGTCGGCAGTGACCGAATCGGGAAGGCTGTCGGTGATCTCATCGAGGGTGAGTTCGCCCTCTTCGCTCCCCTTGATAATCAGATCGTTGAGTTCTTTGTCGAGTGTGATATTTCCTGACGTCAAGGACTCGTTCTCCTCGTGAATGGAGTTGTCCCCCTTGGGGGCGGGAGAGAGAACCCTCTTCCCTTCCTATGGATATTTGACCTGCAATGCGGCGCTTTCTTTGGCGGACCGTTCGATCTCTTCGATGCGTTTGGAGTTGCGCAATTGCGCGGCCGCCTGTTGCGAAATGTCCCCGGACCGGGTCCCGCGAGCAATCTCCTCGATCAGGAGGTTGATGCGCCGGTTTTGCGAGCGCAGGTGGTCCGCCTCAATCACGCCGCACAGGTGCTCCGCAATGGCCACATAATCCTCCTCATGCGGTTCATCGGCCGAAAAAAGGGCGCTCTGTAGAAATGCCTCGTGCTCCTCCGAAGGGCAGACGGCCGTTAGGGCGGACCAGACGTCTATGACCCCGTCCGTCAGGTTGAGGATGCTGGCCGCCCAATAGCGCACCAGAGGGTGCGCGATCCACTCCGGATTGAGCCTGTCCCGCAGAAGGAGCCGAGCGTCGCTGTGCTCCAACAGAATGTGCAGCAATCCCATTTCCCTCCGGGAAGGAGGACCCGCCCCGAGCAGAGCGGCCTGTGCGACCGCTTCCTCGTCCGGGCGGAATCCATCCGTGGCCGCGCCTTTGCGGCCCGCTGTCCGCGGGGGAAGAACCCCGCCCGCCGTCGCCGCGGTTTCGACCGGACCCGCCGCCGAGTCTTGGCCTCTCCCCTTTCGGCGAATCTGGTTTCGCAGATACTCGCGAAGAGATTGCTCGTCATGGGCTAGTTCCGCGGCAAGTCTCGTCACGTAACCGTCATAGACCAGGGGTTCCGCAATGGCCGCCAGAGCGGGGGCCAGCAAATCCAGCGCGTGAACCCGACCTTCCGGCGACGCCAGATCGTAGCGGGCCCGAGCTTGGTCGAGCAGAAAATCAAAGAACCCAAGGGCGCCATCGACTGCCCCTCGCAACGCCTCGGCGCCCTTCTCCCTCGCGAAACTGTCTGGATCCTCCCCGAGGGGCAGCCGGCCCACCCGTACCGTGAGCCCCGCGGCGATCAGGATCTCGATGCCTCGCAGAATTGCTTTGACGCCCGCCTCGTCGGCGTCGTAGAAGAAGACGGCCTCCTGCGCGTAGCGTCGAATCAACCGGGCCTGGTCGGGGGTCAGAGCCGTGCCCATGGAGGCCACCGCGGCAGCGACTCCCGCCTGGTGACACGCCACGACGTCCATGTAGCCCTCGGCCAGCACCGCGGGTCGTCCCTCGCGGGTAAGGGCTTCGCGAGCCTGGACGAGACCGTATAGTTCCCGTCCTTTCTGGAAAAGCTCGCTTTCGGGCGTATTCAGGTATTTGGGCGTCTCCTCGCCCAGAGCCCTTCCCCCGAACCCGATGATCTCGCCGCGGGAGTTAGCGATGGGGAAGACCAGACGGCCCCGAAGGTAGTCGTAGACGCCTTCGCCTCTCTTCTTCTCCCTCGCCAGGCCGGCTTCCAGTAGCGTCTTCTCGGAATAGCCCTTCCCTTTCAGGTGCGTCGTTAGGCCTTCCCAGTCCTCGCCGGCCAGACCTAGGCGAAAGCGTTCCGCCGTCTCCGGCCGCACTTGGCGCGCCTCCAGGTAACGGCGGCCTTGGGCGCCATGGTCGGGATGAGCCAGCCGCTCCTGGTAGTAGCGAGTTGCGTGCTCGAGAACTTCGTGGAGAGTCTGGCGCCAGCGCACCTGTTCCTCGTCCGGGCCCTTCGCCTCGAATTGGGGCGTCTCTAGCCCGTACTTGCCGGCCAGAATCTCCAAAGCCTGGCGGAAATCGACCCGCTCGATCTCGCGGACGAACGTCAGCGCGTCGCCCCCCTTCCCGCATCCGAAACATTTGAAGATCTGCTTGCCCGGATGGACGTTGAAAGAAGGCGTTTTCTCCTGATGGAAAGGGCACAGGCCCTTCAAGTTCGCGCCCGCGCGCCGGAGTTCGACGTACTGCCCGACCACTTCGGCAATGTCCGCGGCGGCCAGGACGCGGTCGGCGAACTCACGGTATGTCGAGGCGCGAGCAGTCATCGAGTCCTCGGTGAGCGGCTTGGGGGCAAAGCCATCGCACCCCGGGATGCCGTCCCCCACAGGTTAAGTCCGGCGAACACTCCCCTCCCAGGCCGGGGGCACAGAAGCCCAGCTAATCCTTAGACACCTCAAAATGGAAAAAGTCAAGATCCCAATCCGCCCCCGGAGATGCCCTCTATCTAGAGGGGAATCTGTGCCCCGCCGAGGGAACCCGGGCGAAGCGACTCGGCGGAGCGCCTTGTGGAGGACTGTGGACAGGGGGCTTATCGGAAAATAAATGGCCGCACACCCCGCGTCTCCCCGGGCCGTCCGGTTCAGAGTGGTTTTGGAAGCGGCGCTGTGCCGCGCAACGGGATTTCCTGGCTGTTACAGCGGAATCGCGAGTTCAAACCCCCATGCTGAAAAACGGGAAGCGTCCCCTCGAGGCTCCATTTCCACAATCTAACCATGGCACAAGCCGACAAGGCCCGCAAGACAAATCTCAAAAAGTGCGATCTCGGCCGTCAAGACAATTCGGCGGAGCGCCACCAGTCATGGACTTTGCCAGTCTCGCGTTCCTTGGCCGTTGGGAACGGGTAGTACAAGAGGGTGTCGCCGTCACTCAGGAAGAAGCCCTCCCCAATGGTGCGATAGAAGAAGTCGTGCGCATGGGCGCCGTCGACTACCAGCGTATGGCGTTCCGACTCGCGAAGGATCGACACCGCATCGCGGATCAGGCCCATGTGCCGGTATGGGAGACCGTGGGCCGGCATCTCGGACGAGGGGTCCCCGATCTGTCCCAGCAGCAGGTCCACGAAAAGGATCTTAGGCACGCCGGCGTGGGCCTCCCTCGTTATGAATCGTCCGAACGCCGCCGGTTGCAGCTTGCTGGCAACAGTCGGGTGCACCGGACACAGCTCCTTGTAGAGCCACAGGGCTCTCTTCTCCCCTCCGGAATAGGGCTGCGGCGGAATGTCCAGGATTTTTCCGTCCCGCGTCACCAGAAAGAGGCGGCCCAACGACCTGATGGGGACGCGTTCGAGCACGCGGTAAATGGAGACTGTCAGAGAGTGCTTGGGAGTCCCGTCCGGGTGAGGCCGAATCTCCTCCACTGGCGAGAGATCGAAGGAGTCCCCCAGCAGGGCTTTGTCGATCTCGAAGAGAATGGCGCGACCCGGCGACCGCTTCCTGGAGCCGACGGAG
>DATKZW010000300.1:0-4444 GCA_035527775.1 Sumerlaeia bacterium
GTCATTCTTCTGGCGGCGCGCCAACTGCCGCGCGAGTTCAGCGACCGCACGATCTACCCCCTCCTCGCCAAGCCGGTGTCTCGTCTGGAGTTTCTCTTGGGGAAGTTTCTCGGGGTGATGGGAGCGGGGGTCTTCTGTTACGCCCTCTTCATGGCGGTCTTCCTGGTCGGCAGCGTCACTCTCGAAGCGCCCATGAACATGGCGCTTTTCGCGCAGTCCGTCTACCTGCAGGTCCTCTCCCTCGGCGTGCTGGCCAGCCTGGTGTTTCTTCTCTCCATGCTTCTGAACGCGGACGCCGCCGTCACGATCGCCGCCATCCTGTATCTCACTTCCCAGGTGTTTATGACCCTGATGAGTTATCTTTACGACTACGTGTCGCGGACGGGCAGGTGGGCGCTGCTGGCCATGCACTTCATCGTTCCGCAACTCACCCTCTTCGATCCCTCCGCCAAGACGGTCCATAGCGTGAGCCGAACGGTCGTCGGGGATGCGATCGAACAGACCGTCGTCTGGCGCGCTCTGCCGGCGGGGACGTTGCTTCAGCTGACGGTCTACGCCGCGGCGTATGCGATTCTCTACCTCGGGGCGGCCCATCTCCTGTTTCGCCGGAAACCGCTATGAATGAACCACTCGCCCGCGAGCGCCCCGCCGGCGAGGTTTGGGCGTTTTTTCCGGACCCGTGGCGGAACTTATGGCGTCCTGAGGCGTTGTGTCTAGAGGAAGGGCCGGAGCGGGCCGTCTTGCGGGGCTCGTTGGCGAGAGATAGAGACGCGGAGTCATCTGCTTGAAATGTGACGTCTCGCAGTCCTTCTCCCGGCATTACGAGGACCTCTACCGGTTCGCCTTTCGCCTGGTCGGTTCGCGCGACGGGGCGGAGGACGCGGTCCAGGAGGCCTTTCTTCGTCTCGCCGGCCAATGCGCCGCGGCCTGCGACCCCGGACCCGCTACGGCCCGCGACCGCCGATCCGCGAGACCAGGACACGTCGAAAAGGACGGCGTCGGCGCGTCCTTCTCAGGCGGCGAGGAAGCCGTTCGGCGGTGGTTGTTCGTCGTCGTGCGCAACCTGTGCGTCAGCCGCCTTCGGCGAGAGGCCGCCCGGCGTGAAGTCCCCCTCGACGATCGCCGGGAACGCGAGATCGGGTCCCGAGACCCCGACCCCGCCCAGGCCGCCGTGGCGGGAGAACGGGGCCGGTGGGTTGCGGAGGCGGTCGCGAGTTTGTCTCCTGAAATGCGCGAGGCGGTGATCCTACGCGAGTACGAAGGCATGAGCTATGTCGAAATCGCCGACATCGCAGGGTGTTCCGTGGGCACGGTCCGAAGCCGTCTCGCCCGAGCTCGCGACAAACTGCGCGAACTCCTGCGCCCTCTGCTGGAGGAGAAACCATGAGTGAGACACCGAATCCACCGGAGTCGGGGAGCGACGCCTGGCGCGAACGGCTGTCGGCGTACGTCGACGACGAAATCCCCCCCGAGGAACGCGAGGCCGTGGAGAAAGCCGTCGCCTCCGACTCCGACCGCGCGGCCGAGTTGCGCTCCCTTCGAGACCTCTCGCGGGTGCTCCAGGCCTGGAAGGTCGAGGCGCTCGAGCCGCCCGGCGATCTGGCCCGAGAGATCGAAGCCGTCCGCGCCGGCTCTGGACCAGAAAAAGCGGCGGAGACCTCGTTTGCCTCGCTTCTGGAAGGCGGACGCCGGCTTCCCCCGCCGCTGTTGCCGCGTTGGGCGACGCAGGCCGCCGTCTTCTGCCTCGGCGTCCTGACTGGAGTCGCCGGGATTGCCGCCTGGAGGCCGGAGCCGCCCTCCGGCTCGCACCGTCGCATCGGGGCGTCTCCCGCCGAAGGGACGGCGCCCCCTCCCGTCGTCAACGTCTTCATCTCCTCTTCCCAGGCCGAGGGGCTTCTGAGGGAAGTCACGGCGGAAGAGATGAGAAAGGACCTCATGGATTCGGTTCGCGCGGGAAAGAGGGACCGCGCGCTGACGATCTGGCAAGATCTTCTGGGACGATACGGCGACACGCGAGCGACGCGGGCGCTGGCCGAGGACCGAGCCTGGGGCGTTCTCCTGTCGCGACACTCCAATATGGGAGGGATCTGAACCATGCTGCGCCGCACTGCTGGATTTGGGACGGCCGCGTTGCTGATCGTCGCGCTTTCTTTGGCCGGTTGCTTTTGTGAGGTCGTTTCGTGGAGTCCGGATGGGCGGTTCGTCGCCTTCGCGGAACACGGCGAGGGCGACGGGGACTTTAAGCTCTGGCGTTGGGACAGCCGGACAGGCAAGACCGAGGATCTGGCCATCGTCGTTCCCGAGGCGTGGACGAGCTCCAGTCCCGTTCGCGAGAAAGTGAGCTCTTGCCGCTATCTTCCCTCGCGATCGAAGATTCTGGTTCTGACGGAGAGCGCCGAGGACCACGAAAACTGCGATTACTACCTGATGGATCTGGAGACGGAACAGTCTTCCTACGTTGCCCTAAATGCACTTCCAGGTTTCGACGTCTCCGCCGACGGGGAGAGCATCTACTATGTGAAAGAGGACGAGAAAACCGAGGAGATCTGCTTGTGGAGGCGAAAAGACAAGTGGGGCCAGAAACCGATCTTCAGAAGCAAGAGTGAGTTCCACTCGCCCCGCGTGGACAAAGACGAGAAGCGGGCCCTCATCGTCGTCGAATACGGGCTCCAACTTCTCGACCTCGACAGCAGTTCGACCCGAACCCTCATAGCCGATGCGAAGGAGCGCAACTGCTGGTGGCCCCTGTGGTTGGACGACGAGACGGCTCTCTATCTCCTGGCGGAAGGAGAAGGGAACGAGGGAATGATCGGGGACCTCGTGGCTTGCTCCGTCGACGACGCCACGACCCGTCTGCTAGGCCGCGACGTCCACATCTTCTATCCTCCCTCGCTCAGCCCCGACCGGAAGTCCGTCGTGGCGACGGTGGGGCGTCGCAACGCGGAGGGCGATCTCGATGAAGACTGGCGGGAGGCCTACCAAGCCGCCTCCATAGACCTTGCCACGGGAGAGCTCACTTGGCTGACCGATGCGCCCTTCGGGGCGTTCTCTCCCACTCTTTCGCCCGACGGCAAGCGCTTGGCCTACCTCCACATGGCGACGGAGGGCGGCCTGCTCGAAGTGTTGGACCTCGAGACCCGCCGGAGAACCGTCGCCTGGCGCGACGATCCCGAGCGCCTTTACGCCACGGCCGACAGCCTGGCGCAGGGAGGCGACGCTCCCCAGGCCCTGGCCTCTTGGGAGGAACTCGTGAAACGGTTTCCCAAGTCGGAACTGGCGCAGTGCGCCTGGCGCCGCATGATGGATCTCTACCTCGAACCGCCCCTCGCCGACCTGGATAAGGCCTTCAATGCCTTGAGCAACGCATGCGGCGACCGCTCCCGCGGCGTGGTCGAGACGACCGCCCATCTCTTCTGGCGCGAGTCGGACCGCGTCGCCGTCGATCCCGCCGAGGACTGGATCACGACGTACGGCACGCCTCAGGCCGAAAAGGAGTTCGGCTTCAAGACCGACCTCGCGCGCGATCTGCGCGGCCTGTGGGCGCGGGCGGGAAAAGAGAACATCTACGTTCGGATCGACTACGGGACGAATCGCGACTTGTCGGGACTGACCTTCCAGGACACCGTCTTGCTCTTCGACTACGATTCTCCCGAGACCGGCTTTCGGCAGATCGGCCCCCATACGGAGTGGGATCGCGGGGCCGAGCGGCAGGTCATTATTCGTCACTGGTTCGAGACCGGGGAGAAGAGCCAATACGACATGGAGATCCGCGACGGCAAGGGGGAGACGATCAGCCGCTTCCTCGCGTCGGGATTCCCGCGAGCCCAGTATCCCGACGTCCAGGTTCGCTACATCTTGCAGGAGGAGACGAACTCGGTCATCCTGGCTCTTTCGCGCCAAGCGCTGGACCTGGCCAAAGCCCAAACGGTCCACGTCCAAGTGTGCACGCTCAAAGGCGGGATCGAAGAGTTCAAAGGACTCGAAAGGCCGCGGGGCGAGCTTCGCGACGGACTTCCCGTCTGCGACGTCGCCGACGCTTTTGGCTCGGAGAACACCCGCGACCGAATCGAGAAGGAGGCCGAACAAGCGGCCGCCGCCTCTCCCGGCGTGAGCGACTTCCGCCACGCGATCCGCGGCGCGGCCGGAGTCTTCGAGACCGGCCAACCGTAGTCCGGCGACCCATCGACGGCGGCGGTCTATGCGATCCTCTGTCTCGGGGCCGCCCATTTCTTGTTCCGCCGGAGACCGTTATGAACGAACCACTCGCCCGCGAGCGCCCCGCTTGCGAGCGCCTCGCCCTTTCGCCCGTTGCTTCGGTTTGGGCGGTGGCGCGTTTGACCTGGCTCGATTTCCTTCGACGCAAGGATTTCTACGTGGTCGCCGTGTTCATGCTGCTCTTCGTTTTGGCGACGGCGGTCGTTCGGATCATTGGGATCGACAAGGC
>DATKZW010000301.1:0-7120 GCA_035527775.1 Sumerlaeia bacterium
GGTGGCGAGGCCCATGACGCCCCCGAGCGCGTCGACCTCTCGCACCAGATGCCCTTTGCCAAGCCCTCCCACCGACGGATTGCACGACATGCGCGCGATGCGGTTCAGATCCAGGGTGACCAGAAGAGTGCGAGCCCCCATGCGCGCCGCCGCCGCCGCCGCCTCGACGCCGCAGTGCCCGCCCCCGATCACGACAATCTCGTAACGTGAATCCGCCATGGAACTCGCCGTTGCGACCCCCGCCAGGGCGCCTGGAGGCAGTGTTCGGGAGAGAAGATGCCCGTCGCCGCGCCGACCTCGAACGGGCGCCGCGTCTTACCGCGGCGCGAAGGCCATCGAGGTCTGAATCGAGAAACCGCACGTGCACCCGGAACTCGCCTCCGGGATCAAGACGAGCCCGCCCGCCGGGATGATGTTGATCCAGCAACCGGGGCGCGTCACCGACGTTAAGCGCCGGAAATCGCCCGCGCCCCCGAGATCGCACATCCACGGGTTCGATCCCCGCCAGAACAGGCTTCCCGCCGACGCCGAGACGCCGCCGCAGCCGCCGCCGCGCCGGTCCATCTTCCATACACCGTCGCGTTCGCCCGTTCTCAGATCGTACGCATAAGGCCAAGCGTACGCCTTCCCGCCGACGATCGTCGGGTGGCGATTCAGCTCGCCGTGTCCTCCATTGTCGGGAAGGCCGCTGTCGTGGTCCGCGGTCCAGCGCGGTTCTCCCGTGGCGGCGTCGAAGGCCTGATAAGAGTAGTGCGCCGTGGGCGCGACGACGCGCGACCCGCTCAGGAGCAGCATCCCGTCGGCATAGTTCAAGTAGACGAGGTGTTCAAAGGCCTTCGCGTCGATCTCGGTCTTGTAGGCGACATCGCCCGTCTCGGCGTTCAGACTCACAAGATACTGCTTCCCCTCGCCGAACATTTCGCGAGCCCGCATGCGGCCCGTTGCGCTCGCGAGGGCTTTCGGGTTGGCGGATTCGACGAAGGAGATCCGTCCGCCGCCGATGGCGATGGTGGTGTTGGGGATCGCGCCCTCCTCGTAAGTCCAGCGCACGCGGCCGCTCTTGGGATCCAAGGCGAAAAGCCCCTCGCTCATCACGACTTCCATGTCCTGGCCATAGAAACGATTGCCGCCGCGCAGCTCCATGCTCCGGTACGGCGCCCCCGGTTTTGTGCCGCTGCCGAAGAGAGAGTCGCCGCTGCGCGCGATGTAGCCCCACTCTCGCGCCTCGCCGCCCTTCCCCCGCGGGACGGGATAGCGCGCCTGGCGTTCTCCCGTTGCGACGTTCAACGCCAGGCACTTCTCGCCGGTCGCCAGGTAGAGGCGCTCGGCGTCCAACGCCATGCTCCCGCAATCCAGGAACGCTCCCAGGCGGCGAGACTCGGGGACTTCGGCCCGCCACAGAATCGCGCCGTTGTAGATGTCCGAAGCGTAGAGGACGCCGTAGCCGGGGGTGAAGACGCGTCCGTCCTTGCTCAACGGCGAGATGGTGTGATGATGGCGGTCGGCCATGTCGCGCGGCCCCGGGCGGCCGAACCATTGCAGGTCCATGGGACCCCGCGCCACAACGTCGCCGCTGCACGCCGAGTTGCCCGGCTCCGCGTAGAGATGCGTCCACTCGCCCGCGCCCGGGACGGGCCCGCGCCGGGCGATGAGCCAGAGGCCGGCGTCATCGGATCGCGTCTCCCATTTCGAGACGACGCCCTGCGACCACTCCTGCGCGTTGCGCATGACCTGGTCCGTTGCCTTCTGCCCGGCGAAATGGAGCGAAAGGACGCCGCCGTAGGGACGCACGACGCGCCACATCTCCTGGGCAGGGTAGGAAGGAGCGGCGTCGTCCGCCAGTTGGAGAACCACGAGGTTCGCGAAGCGCGGAGGATAGGGAAGTTGGTCGGAGCCGCCTTGGTGGACAACGACGCGATCGCCGTAAAGCCCGCGCTGTCGCAGTTCCTCGCGGGCTGCGTCTACCCCTTCTGAATCGTCGCTCCGGCAGATGACTCGGAGATCGGACCTCTCGGCGATCCGCTCCGCGAGTCCCGCGCTGTCGCGCCCCAGGATCAGGCAGTAGCCTTTCTGGGCCTCAGAGGCGGGGACCCATGTCGGCTTCGCGCCCCCCGACGCATTGGACGCGCGGCTTGGGACGGACGCGGTCGGCTCGACCTTCCGCGCTGCCGCCCCCGTCGCGACCCGCTCTTCCAATGCGGGGCCGAAGCAGTGGATCACGCCGCGGTCCGTGCTGATGTAGAGTCGCCCGTCGCAGACGGCGAGGCCATGCGCCTTGCCCGCGCAGGAGGCCGCCCAGACGATCTGCCCGTTATCTGGGTCGAAGGCGAGCGCCTCGCCGTCCCCGCCGGCGAAGAGCGTCTGTCCCGACACGATCAGCGCGTAAGACGCCGCGCAGGGAACTTCCCATTTAAGACACGCCCGTCTGCGTTCTTCCAGACTGGCGAGGCGGCGTTTCTGCCAGTCCGTTCGCTTTTCCGGCGCCACCGCCTGGATGGCCCGCATCCTGGGCGAGAGGTCCAGATACTCGGCGCGGTCGAGAGCGCCGAGTCCCGTCTTGCTCAGCGTGTAGGCCATCGAGCCGTCGACAACAATCCGCAGGCCGTGGGTCGAGACAATCCGTTCCTGGCTTTGGACGTCGAAGGTATTGATCCGTCCGTCTTCGCTCTGGAAGCCCGTGAGCGTGTTCTCCACAACGATGGCGAAGGCGCCCCCGACCAAATCCTCCCCCCACGACTGGTTCTGCCCGAAACTCCCAAAGGCCTTGCCGTTCTCGCGGCTGAAGGCGGTAAAGGGAGTGCGTCCCGTTGGGACGAAGAGCCGGGTCGGGGAACTGAGCAAGGGGCCTTGCGGCGAGACGTCGACCTTCTCCTTCCAGATCTCCCGGCCGCTGGCCGCATCGATGGCGCACAGGAAGGCGCCTTGGGCGGGGAAGACTCCCGCGCCGACGTAGACCACGCCGTCCTCGACCACGATCCCGCAACGCACGGGCCAAAGCGAGATCATGCGGCCATTGCCCGGGAGCCGCCGATCCCCCGGACCGGGCCGGTATCTCCAGAGCAAGCGGCCCGTCCGCGCATCGAGTGCGTAGAGGAAGCCGTCGTCGGAGCCCGCGAAGACGGCGTCTCCGGCGACGGCCGGCGCCAGCCGCACCGGACCTTCCGTGACGAAAGTCCAGAGGACCCCGCCGGTCGCCGCATCCAGGCAATGGACCGCATCGTCCGAGGATGAGCCGTAGTAGAGCCTTCCCCGGGCGACAACGGGATGGAACGCGCGGTCGTACGTGACCGGATTGCTCAGCCGACGCACGCTCACGGACAGGTTCGCCTTCGCCGGCGCGGGCCAGGCGGGAGACGGCGGCGCGCTCGCCTCGTGGGCCCATTTCTCCGTCAAGGGCAGCCGGAGTCTTTCGGCCGACACGCCCGTTCGCCGAGGATCGGCTTGGTATGTGGGCCAGCCCCGCGCCACCGCGATCTTTGCGGCCAGGTCCAACGCTTCCTCCGCAAGGGTCTTCAGATCGTCCAGGGCCCCCTTCTTGCCCTCGGTGGCATCTCGCTCGATCTGGCGGAGACGCGCTTCAGACGATTCGATCTGCCGGACAATCTCCGCCCTGTTGGGGAGCGCGTCGGGATCTTGCTTCGCCACTTCCTCCAGCGCTTGGCGGGGAGCGGTCAATCGCAACTCTCCCCGGCCCCACATCGACGCCAGGCCGGGGCGCGCCTCGCGCATGCGCCGCCGCGCCTCGCGCCAGCGGTCGTGCAAATCCGAAACCTTCTCATACAGTTCGAGCCACGCCTTGTCGACGGGCGGCGCAGGGGTTTTCGACAAAGCCGCCAACTGCGCCCGAAGGCCCTCGCCCGCGGCGCCGACCGGCGCCAGGAGCCGTTCGATCATCTCTCGCTCGATGTCGACGTTCTCGTCCGAACGGAACCACTTCAGGCGCTTCCCCTCGCCGGCGTCATAAGCCATCCGTTCGCACTGGGCCGGGAAGTCGCTCTCGATGCGGTCCCAGAGGGCCGGCAGCGGGTCGAGCCCGTCGAGCACTTGAAAGCGCACGCTGCCGCGGCCGCTCTCGAGGTCGCTGATGCCCACCCACGCTTCGAACCGCTTGTACTTGCCCGCGATGGCGTACCGCAGTTCGCTGCGGGCGTGCGCCCACAACCCCGTCTTGAATCTCCGCCCCCCGATCTCGAGCGGCGTGCCGGCGTAAGTCTCGCCGCGGCGGAACTTGTTCCAGCCGACCTCGACGTAAGTCGGATCAAGGGTATCGAGTATGGTCTCAGTCCCATCGGGGGCGAGGAGTTTCGCCTCGGCCCAGATCGCATGATCGTACCCCGGCCCGTCGCCCCCGTCCGTGACGATCAACACCAAGTTCTCCACGCCTATGATATCGACGGACACGCGATGAGGCGTCTCGCCGCCGCGAAGGAGTTCGCTGATGGAAGGTCGGAACCCCTTGGCGTCCTCGTAGGCCTTCAGAGCGGCCCGGGTCGCCAGCATGGTCTCTGTCCAGGTGGTCTTCCGCTCATAAAGCTCCGGCGGCTCGGCGGCCGGACTTCGGGCGACGTTCAGGAACGAGAGAGACAGAACGAACCACGCGACTGCCGCTCGTGGGACGGAGTGTGGCTTTCTCATGGGATCCTCCTTGGGGTTTTCTGACGCTCGATTCGGCGAGCGAGACTCTCGCACGCTCGGCCCGGATCTGCAAGCGAATCCCGGCGCCGCCCAGCTTTTCCAGGCAGTCGCTTCCCTGGAATCGGCGCAGGAAGTAGTGGCCGTAGGTATTGAGATAGGGGTTCGGCGGGTCGCGCGTGTAAACGGTATCGCTCTCTTCCGTCACGGAGTCGGTGAAGCGAGCGATCTCTCTGTAAGGCCCGTCCTGATACCCGGCCGGGAAATACAGGAGAAGGGCAGTGATCGAGAGAGCCGGGGCGCCGGCGATCGTCCAGCCGACCGCTGGGTGGACCAGAGGACGCGGAAGCACAGACCGTAGAACAGGTCGCCCAGGACGGCCGGAAGACGGGGAATTCGTCTAGGAAAGGAGAGATCCATCCCGAGATCCCATGCGTAGTGTCTTATCGGCCGCCGAACGCGCCGACGCCGGAGCGAGCTGAACCGCGCGATCTTCGAGTGTCAACCGATTTAACTCCTTGAACGTTCCCCGCGAGCCGCGCAACAATCATCCCGCTATGGAGGGGACGCCGGACAACGCCGCCGCTTTGGCGTCGGACTGGGGAGGCCGTCGGGAATACGCCCGGGACGGCCTCGTGGGGGAGCGCCTGGGGTTGCTGACGGACGCGCCCCTCAGCGAACTGCCCTGGGATTCGGCCCCGAAAGACCCCAGCGGCGCCGCCGACGGCGTTGTCCTGGTGAAGAGGTCCCACACGCGGTCGGTCCTGTCCTTCCTGGTTCCCGGACCGGAAGGGACGCCGGTGCGGGTCTACGCCAAACGCCATCGGGCGCGCAATTTCCTCAAGGCCTCCGCTTCTCTCTTCCGCCGCTCGAAGTCCTGGCGTGAATGGGACCTCGGATGGAGGGCCTTGCGAACGGGCCTTCCCGTCGCGGCGCCCCTCGCGTGGGCCGAGCGCAAACGCCGCGGCTTAGTGATCGAGGACTATCTGATCACGCTCGGCGTGGACCGGAGCGTCTCCTTCCGGGAGTTGTGGCGGAACCTGCCGACCTCCGAAGAACGTTCTCTTTGGGCCAAGGAACTGGGCCGTTTCATTCGCTTCGCTCACGACCGCGGTTGCGTCCACGACGACCTCAGCGCGAAGCACATCCTGGTGGCGGCGGGCGAGCCGCTAAGCGGCTCGACCCCGACCTTCCACTTCATCGACCTGGATCAGTCTCGCCTCGTGCGCCGCGTTTCGCCTTACCGTCGCGCCCACAACTTCTTTCAAGTCTTCCGCTCCTTGCCGTCGGAGACGTTCACCTTCCAGGAGCGCCTCGCCTTCTATAAGGGTTACTCCGACGGCAAATGGAGGGAGGAACACATCGAGGCGTTTCAGTGGGCCATCCAGTGGATCGGGCGGCTGAAGCGTCTGTCCAAGATCCTCAAACCGCGGAAATGGCCTCGTCGCAGAAAGGGGAAGCAACTGCGCAAAGCACGCCGCTCCAAGGAGTGAAAAGGCGTGAACTCGGGGGATCGCGTTCCGTCGCCCTTGCCAGAACTCGCTAGGCGGGGCGCCAGAAACCCAGGGCCCAAAAGCGCGACCCAAACACGGTTGCTTTTTCCGAGAGAAGGAGCCATAAAGACGCAAGGGAAAGGCAGGGCGCAACCATGAACGTTGTGTGGTTTTGTCTGGATACACTGCGGGCGGATCATCTGAGCTGCTACGGGTACTTCCGCAAGACGTCGCCCACGATCGACCGTTTGGCGAACGAAGGCGCGCTGTTTCCGCAGTCCCGGGCGAACGCCGTGGCCACGGGTCCGGGGTTCACGTCCATGTTTACGGGCCAATACGCCGTGAACAACGAATGGTACATGACTCCCTTCGACGTGGGAAACATGATCGATTTCCCCGACGACCGACCCGTCTTCCCCGAGGCGATTCAGGATCACGGCGGCATCACGACGGCGGCCTTCGACAACCTCTTCCAGTTCGCCTCGCACATGAAGCAGTTTGTGCGGGGTTTTGAGTATTGCGTGAACGTGACGCGCTCTTCCCGCCCGATCCACCACCACGTGATGGGCGGCGACGTCAACGCGCGACTCCTTCCCTGGATTCGGGCGCACAAGGACGAGCGGATGTTCCTGTTCGTCCATTACTGGGACCCGCACACGCCCTACAATCAGCCGCGGGAGTTCGCGCGGCCTTTCGTCCATGAACCGGGAAGGCTCGATGATGTGCCGGTTCTCGAGGCGCCGGCGGGGTATCAGTACGTTCCCGGATGGGGCACGATCGAGCGGATTCCCTCCACCGAGGACCGGGGCGATTTCTCTCCTTTGCCGGACTCGCCTCAGAAGCATCCTCAGAGCATCGACAGCTACGACGGCGAGATTCTGTACGCGGATCATCTGATCGAGCAGGCGATCGACGAACTGGCCGCCGCCGGCATCCTGGACGAGACGGCGATCGTCATCAACGCGGACCATGGCGAGCAACTCAACCAACATTAC
>DATKZW010000302.1:0-3598 GCA_035527775.1 Sumerlaeia bacterium
ATCCCTCTCCCACGACCCGACGCATATCGGGATTGCTGTGCGTGTAGCCGCCGAAATGGGGCAAACGGGAGGCGAGATCGTCGGCGAGAGCGTCAATGAAAGCGGCGTACTGGGGGAACTCCCTCTTCTTCTCTTCGGCGATCGCGCGGTTCACGCGAAGGCCGCAGTGATGGTTGAAGTCGCAGATCAAGGCCTCGGCCGACCAGACTCCATGGGACTCCATGGTGCGCGCGTTCGCGAACGGCTCGTGGGGGATTAGATAACGCCCCTCCGGCACGGTTACTTCCGCGTTCTCGTAGAGGCGCCGAAAGGCCAGGCCGTATGAGCGCGGCCAGTCCAAGTGTAGGCCTTCATAGAACCCGAAGGCGGCCCATTCCCCCAGTTCGCGCAGGATACTTTGCGCGGCGGCCGCCCCGAGCGAGAAAGGCGCGCCGCCGTCGGAGGCGGCGGCCATTTCTGCTCGTGGGTCCTTCGATGCAGCCGTGGCGGCCATCGAGCGCTTCCCCCTTCAGGAGTCCCTCACGCAGCGCTGAGTCCCGATCGGATGGCGGCCACCCACCCCACCCGACTCACTTCCCGCCATGTTCGGCGTACCACTGGTCGAAATTGCGTCGCGGCGCCCAATCGAGAATGCGTTTCGCCTTGGACAGATCGTAGACCGCCGGCAGCCACCCTCCCTCGAAGCCCTTTCGCTCGAGCCAATCGTAGGCTTCGGGCCAGCGCCTCTTCACGAGCGGCTTCACGTTCCCGTCCCGGGCCAGCAAGAGCGCGTCCTCAGACGTGTATGGAAGGGCATTCGTCACGAAGATCGCCTCGAAATCGCCGACTGGCTCCCCCGGTTTCTGCAATCCGGCGAGCACCCGCACGGCCGCCACGTGCGCGGAGACGACGTCGTGCACGACGGCGTAGGCGCCCGTCAGCATGAATCCCGTCTCCAGTTCATCCTTCGGCATGAAGGCTGGCGGACGAAGGGCGAGCGTGCGGATCTTCCCCTGTGGGGCGAAGACCTCGGCGATCTCCTCTTGGGTCCGTTTCGTGACGCCGTAAATGTCCTCGAGGGGGAACCGTCGGTCCTCGGTCACGGGCCAGTCTTCGGGACGAATGCCCCTGTAGCCCGCGGCCGCAATGCTGCTGGTCAGCACGATTTTGCCGACCCCGAGTTCCGCGGCCAACGTGTAGAGATGCCAGGTTCCCCGAATGTTGTTCTCGAGGTACTGATCGTCGGTGTACGGTTTCCAGGGGTGGATCGAGGCGCAGTGGACGATCAGGTCCGCCTCTCGAAGGAAGTCTTTATACTCTTCCCGCCGCAGCAGGTCCGCCGCGACAAAGCGCCATCGCCTGGGTTGGGGCTGCGTGGGCTCGAGAACGTCGATCCCCGTCACCTCGAAGCCCGCCTCGACCAGCGCGGGCGCCAGGTGCGAGCCGAGATGACCGGCAGCGCCGGCAAGAAAAACGTGCGGCAATCCGCTCATCTGAGGAATCCCTTCCCTTGCGGCAGCGGGGCGGCAGCGGGGCCGACGGCCGTAGCGGCGCGTCTGTCTGGATTCTAAGGCCGCCCGCGAGGGATACGCAAGGGGGAACTCCCCGGCTCCCCGAGGTTCTGAGAGGCGAATTCCTATTGCAAAGCGTCATCCCTTTGTGTCTAATCTCCGCGAAAGCCGGGTCGGTCAGGCTGCGAGCCGCGGCTTGCGCGCGCTCGGGCAACCTCAGGACGCGGGCGGCGGATGCCCCGTTGCCATCCCGGCAAGAGCAACGAGAAGGGGAACGGAGAACAGTGATTGGCAACACTTTTGGCCGGTTCTTTCGCGTGACCACCTGCGGGGAATCGTATGGCACGGCGCTCTTGACCATTGTGGACGGCGTTCCGGCGGGTCTGGAACTCACCGACGCGTTGATCCAGGAGGAGCTCGACAAGCGTCGGCCCGGTCAGAGCAAACTCGATTCGCCCCGATTGGAGACCGACCAGGTCCAGATCGTGGCCGGACTTCTGGAGGGGAAAACCACGGGGGCGCCCGTGGGGATGACGGTCTACAATGTGGATCGTCAGGACATTCACGTCCAACAGTACCGCGACGTCAAAGACCTGATCCGCCCGGGTCACGCCGAATACACGTTCTACGTCAAGTACGGGGAGTTCGGCGACTGGTGCGGCGCGGGGCGCGCGAGCGGGCGCGAGACCGTGGGCCGCGTGGCGGCGGGCGCCGTGGCCAAGCAGGTTCTCAACCGCGAGGGAATCGAGGTGATCGGCCACGTCGTCGAGTCCCACGGCATCAAAGCCCGGCCCTTGACGTTCCAGGAGGTTAAGGCCAACTACCGCAAGAACCACTTGAACTGCTGCGACCTTGAGAAGGCTGAGGAGATGATCGCCGATATCCTGAAGGTGCGCGAAGCGGGGGACACGTGCGGCGGCACCATCGAGGTGATCGCCCGCGGCGTCCCGGCGGGCCTCGGCGAGCAGGTCTTCGACAAGCTGCGCGCCACCATTGCGCACGGTCTTTGTAGCATCGGCGCCGTCACGGGGATCGAATTCGGCGGCGGGTTCCGAGCGGCCTCGATGCTCGGCAGCGAGTGGAACGATCCCCCCTACCTGGATGAGAAGGGGCGGGTGCGCTTCCGGACCAACAACGCGGGCGGAATGCTGGGGGGCATCTCGAACGGCGAGGACCTGGTGGTGCGGCTCGCGGTGAAGCCCACATCAACGATCTCGAAAGAACAGGACTCCATCAACATGGCCACGATGGAGGAAGCGAAGCTCGCGGCCATCACCCGTCGCGACATTTCCATCTGCCCGCGCATCTATCCCGTGGCCGAGGCGATGGTTCGCATGGCCATCCTCGATCACCTCATGATGGTGAAGGGGATGGAGTACTTCACGCATATCGATCCGAAATTCAGGGAGATGAGCAAGACCGCGCGCGAGCGCGGAGAGGTCTAGGCCATTCGGCCCTCGGCGTTTCGCGGGGGCTCGGAAGGATAAATAGTGTTGCGCGCCGTTTCGCGCGCTGGTAATCTCGGGCCGGTGAGCCATTCCGTTCAGGAGGCCCGACACCGTCTCGACTGCAGTGCCATTTTTCCCTGATCTTGTTGTTTCTTGGGAAGGAAAGGTTGCCCTTATGCAAAACTTCCTCAAAGTCCTCATCATCGTTGTCGCCGTCGTCGGCATCGGCTGGTACTGCTGGAGGCAGTACCGCTACTGGAATCCCGCTCCCCCGCCCCCGTCGCAGATGATGCAACCCATGCCGGGGATGCCGGGTCCAGGGGCGCCTGGGGCGCCAGTGGCGCCTCCCGGGCGGTAGGCCGTGCGGGTCAGACGCAGGGGCCGCGGGCGCTCCGGCGTCCGGCCCCGAAAGTCCCGCCGTGAGGCGAGTAGCCATGGGGGCGCCCTGTGGCGGCGGTTGGGGGTGTGTCGTGTCCGCGGGAAGGCAACTGCGGAAAACCGCGACCCCGAGAATGCTGCCGGACGCTGTTGAAGGGTCCGGCTCTGCTTTCGGGCGGGTCCGGTCCGTTTCGGACGCTCCCGCCCGAGGGAGGGGTGCACATGCGTGTCGGACTGAACATGCTTTTGTGGACAACCCACGTGACGGACGAGCACGCGCCG
>DATKZW010000303.1:0-5315 GCA_035527775.1 Sumerlaeia bacterium
CTCGTACAGAACCGTCCCCGGCGTATCGCGCCATTCCTCGAACGTGCGGCGGCTCGTGACGAGAACGTCGACGGGAATGCGAAGAGGCCGGAGCACGTCTCGGAGCCTGACCATCTCGTCTCGCCGGGACTTCAGCTCAGGCTCAACGACCAGCAAGTCCAGATCACTATCGGGAAGAGACTCGCCCCGCGCGTGCGACCCAAAGACGATGACAGTCGCTCCGGGCGCCGCCTTTCTAAGCAGATCCACCGCCTTCTGAATAGCGGGTTCGTCGATCGGTTTCATCGACTTGTTTCTCTCTTATAGGACCGGCATTCCGCGCCCCGGCGCTCCGTTCGCCGCCCTCGACCCATCACTATCCACTACCCACCATCCCCTCGCACAATCTCCCGGATCTTCTCCGCGACGTCCTCGGGACCGGGCACGTGTCCGCCCAAGCGGTTGAGGAAATGCAGGTGGGACCGCCCCTCGAGGATCCAGCGGATATCGTCGCGCATTTGGCCGTTGTTGAGTTCTACGACGAGGAAATCCCGGACGCGGCCGGCCAGCTTCTGGAGGTCCGTTTCCGGGAAGGGCCACAAGGTCTTCGGCCGGAAGAGCCCGACCTTCAGCCCTTCCGATCGCGCCAGATCCACCGCCGTGCGGAGCACGCGGCTGACGATTCCGTAGCCGACCAGCACGAGATCCGCGTCATCCGTCTCGGTCTCTTCGCCCAGGGGTTCCTTCCGGCTGATCTCGGCGTACTTGTCCTGCAGATGAAAGACGTGCGCCTCCATCTCGTCCGGGTCGAGGAAAATCGAGGTGATCACGTTGCGGTTCGAGGAGGCCTCGGGCGTCAGGGCCCACGGCTTGGGCGGCGGAGGCGGCAACGGATCGGGCACGTCGAGCGGCTCGACCATTTGGCCGATGTAGGCGTCGCTGAGCACGAAAACGGGGATCCGGTAATCGTCCGCCAACTCGAAAGCCCGCATCGTGAACTCGCACATCTCCTGAACCGAGTTCGGCGAGAGAACGATGCAGCGGTACGAGCCGTGCCCGCCGCCTTTGACCATTTGGTTGTAGTCGCCTTGCGAGGGATAGATGTTCCCCAAGCCCGGACCGACGCGGCTGATGTTCACGATGACGGCGGGCAACTCCGACGAAGCCAAGTAGGAGACCCCCTCCATCTTGAGGCTGATCCCGGGCCCCGACGAAGCCGTCATGCACCGCACGCCGGCGGCCGACGCGCCGTAGACCATGTTGATGGCCGCCAGCTCGCTTTCGGCCTGAATAAAGGTGCGCGAGGCCAGCGGAAACCAGCGCGCCGCCGTCTCCGGGATCTCGCTGGCGGGCGTGATGGGATAGCCGTAGAACGCCTCGCATCCCGCCAAGAGCGCCCCGCACACCACGGCCTCGTTGCCTCTCATCAGTTTCCTGCGCATACGGGATCCCCGTTCCCCTTCACCTTCCGATAGACCGTAATGGCGCCGGGTTCGGGACACGTATAAAAGCACAGCCCGCATCCCGTGCATTTCTCTGGCGAGACAGGCCGGACCACAACGAATCCCTGGCTGTTGCGCCGGTCGGAGCACTCGAGAACCTGCTCGGGACACCCCTCGATACAGCGCCCACACCCCTTGCATTGCTCGGCGTGGATCACGGCCGAAGGCCGGCGGTCCGGCTGGGCAAGCCCGTCGTCTTCACCCCCAACGGGCTTGGCGGATCCTGCGGTTTCGATCACGAGATGTTCTTTCCCTTCCATGCGGGGTCGCGCTCCTATAAGGCGCTTGCGGGCGATTTCCCGCTTGGCGGCCGGCAATTGCCGGCGGTGTACGCGCGGGTCCGCTTCCCCCTTGTGAAGGCGAGCCCGCGCGGCGCCATGTTCGGCGCCGCGGCCGTTCCGCCGAAAGAAAGACGCCGGCAACCCCCACGCAGAACGAGACGGCATCCGCTTCCGACGCAGGCGGCATTTTATCCGCAAAGGCTCGCGAGTGGCCAGAACTTTTCTTGGCCCGCCGCTCTGTCAGAGGCCCTACAGAGTCCGAAGAGCCCGGGAAAGTCACCCGAAAAACCGCCCCCGAACTGGCGAAACGAGATCCCCCATCAGAGTTCCTCCGCTTTCCTCCCCTGCCAGGGCGCGCTCCCCGCTTCGATGATGTGGTCGGCCATGGCGCGGAAGAGCTTGCGGTACATTCCGTGGTCTTCGCCGATCGGGCGCTCCTCGCGGGGATCGTGCTTCAGATTGTAGAGTCGCGGGCGCTCGAAGGGAGTGTTCTGCAGCAACTTCCAGTCGCCCAGGCGGGCGGCGTAGAAAGCGCGCGCGCCGAACTCGTTGCCCCCTTCGCGCCGAACCCAGAAGAGAAGGCGCTCCTCCTCGGCTCCGCCTTTGCCAAGAAGAATGGGCAGAATGCTCCGTCCGTCGATGCCGCGATCATACGCCGCTCCGGCCGCTTCGCAGACCGTTGGGAAAAGATCCATGGTGAGAGCCACGGTCTCGCTGCGAGAGCCGGGTTGAATGCGCCCCGGCCAAACGGCGCACATAGGGACCCGGATGCCGCCCTCGAACATGCCTCCCTTGGCGCCGCGGAGGGGACCGTTGTCGGCGCCCGCGCCGGCGTCTCCGCCGTTGTCGGAAACGAATACAACCAAGGTGTTCTCCGCCGCGCCGGTTTCCTCGAGCGCCGCGACCACCTTGCCGATCCCGTCGTCCATGTGCTCGATCAGGGCCGCGAGTTTCGCGCGTTTATCGCTGATGCCTTTCTCTCTCGCGCGGACGCGCTCGAGCCATTCCTCCGGCGGCTGGATCGGCGTGTGCGGAGCGTTGTAGGCGAGGCAGAGGAAAAACGGCTCCTTCGACTTCGACCGCTCGCGAACGCAGTCGATCGCCCATTGCGTGAAGAGATCCGTGGCGTGACCTTCCGGGTCGATCTCCTCGTCGTCCAGCCGCATGTAGTTGTTCCCGTGGCGGCGGTGCGTGCAGTAGTCGTCCATCATGTCGCCGAGAAACCCGTGAAAACGGTCGAAACCGCGCTCGATGGGCGTGTTGGGGGATCTCAAGCCGAGATGCCACTTCCCGATGAGGGCCGTGTGGCGCCCCGCGCGTTTGAGGACGGTCGGCAGCAGAACGGCTTGTGGATCGAGGAAGCCGAAGTTCCGCTCGCGGTGCGTGCGAATGACGCCGGGAACGCCGACCCGGTCCGGATAGCGGCCCGTGAGCAGCGACGCGCGGGTGGGCGAGCAAACGGGACTGTTGGCGTAGAAGTTGTCGAACCGCATGCCCGCGGATGCCAGCGCGTCGACATGAGGCGTCTTCAGGTCTTTCGCTCCGTAGGAAGAAAGATCGCCGTACCCCAGATCGTCGACCAGGATCACGACGACGTTGGGCGTGCGAGCAGGCCCTTGGCCCGTCGCGGACTCAGCGGGGGCCGCGAGGGTCGCCGCACCGATTCCCATGGCCCGCAAGAAGTCGCGGCGTGTGCCGCACAAGGCATCCATCCTCTCGATCTCTCCTTTCATACTGTTTGTCGAGGAGAAGGCGGAGGAGGAGGGAGGGGCGGGCCAGGATCCGTGTGGGGATCGATCGGAGCGGAACGGCGAGAACAATCGCGTCCTAGACGCCCATCGCCAACCGATAAGCCAGCCCCTTCGGAAGGCCCGCCTCCGCAATGGCCCTCTGCGCCTCGGATACCGGATAGGGAACGCGATGGTACTGAAGGAGATTCGCTTCCCGATCGACCGTCACATAGCAAAGACGCGGATCGCCGTCGCGCGGCTGGCCCACGCTGCCGACGTTGACTATGTACCGGCAGTCCCGTCTGAGCCGAACGTTGCCCGGCCTCAGACACCGCGCCTCCCCATCGCCGCGCGCCTCGAAAACGACGGGCCAGTGCGAGTGCCCAATGAAGCAGATCCGAGAATCGAAGGCGTCGAAATTGTCAGCCGCGTCATCCGTGCTCAGAATGTAGTCCCACGCCTCGGGATTCGCGGGCGAGCCGTGGACAAACGTGAGATCGGCCCGCAAGTGCGCGTAGGGCAGCCCGGCAAGGTAGTCGGCGTGCGT
This sequence comes from Sumerlaeia bacterium, assembly GCA_035527775.1. Taxonomy (GTDB): domain Bacteria; phylum Sumerlaeota; class Sumerlaeia; order UBA8349; family UBA8349; genus DATKZW01. The sequence goes on from DATKZW010000303.1 coordinate 4,040, forward strand.
CTTCTCCAGATGCTCGTGGCTCCAGAGGGCCGCCGCTCGGGCGATCTCATTGAAAAAGCCGATTCCCGTCAGGTTCAGAGCGACTGCATCGTGATTGCCAAGGACGCAGGGAATCCGCCGCTCTCGCACGAGTTGGCAGCATTCGTTCGGATGAGCCCCGTAACCCACCAGATCGCCGCAGCACACAACGGCGTCGATCCCGGCGCGTGAATCCATCTCGTCGAAGAAAGTCCGCAGAGCGGGCAGATTCCCATGCACGTCGGAGAAGACGACAAGATGCGCGGCCTCACCGCCCCTGGCGGCCCTCTCTTCGGGAGGGGGAGCCGCCTCAGACGCTCGCGCCTTGCGCGTTCGCTCCTTGCGCGTCATAGTCCCGCCCGGTGAGTTCCTTGAGCTGACGCGCGGCCTGTCTTCGAACCGCCACGCTCCTGTTGCCAAGCGCCTGCTCCAAGCGGGCAATCAAAGCGGGGTCGGCGGCCGCCGTCGGGGCCGCCGAGGGGACTTCCTCTTCCGCGCCGCCAGTCGTGGCCGCCGGGGGCGGTGAGTCCGTCGTCTCATCGCCCATGTCCACCCGAGCGGCTGATTCTCTGGCGGCTATCTCCGCCGGCCAGGCGCCCTCTTCCATTTCCTCGGCCCCCGCGGGCGCCGGCGGGCGAGTCTCCTCCAGGCCGAAAATGGCGGGAGACTCCTCGAGGGTGAGGTCCTCCTGAAGACGCAAGTCGCGCAAGGAGGGTTCCGGCGCGAAATCGACCTCGAGCTCCTCCTCTGCGGTCGTCGGCGCCCGTCTCAACGCTCCGAGACTCTCGACTTCGTCCGTTGCCTCCTCGAGAGGCGCCGCTCCCAGGTCCTCCGAGAGGATTTCAGCCAACTCGTCGGGGAGAGGCTCAAGCCGACCCAACTCGGCTGACCCGCCGGCCTCTTCCTCCGACGGCTCCCCGCCGGCCTCTTCCTCCGACGGCTCCCCGGCCGGGCCTTCGTCGGCCGCCCCAAACTCGTACGCCCGGTCCTCGCGCGCCCACTCCTTGCGCCTCAACGTCGGCTCGTCTTCCGAATCCGCCGCAAGGGCCTGCTCCTCCGCCCCAGGGGGCGGCGCGCAGGGCGCGTGCGCCGCGCCTTCAGAAGGTCCTCCCGGCAACAGGGCTGCGGGAGGCGGCAGGCGCATTTCCTCCATCTCGGCTTCAGTCACCTCGCGCTTGGTGTAAAGCATCTGCGTATTGCCCAGCTGAACCACGTCTCCTTCGCGAAGAATGGCTTGCTCCACCTCCTTGCCGTTGAC
>DATKZW010000304.1:0-5459 GCA_035527775.1 Sumerlaeia bacterium
GATGTTCGAGAAGTCGTCGAAGTATTCGCCCTCGGCGCGGACATCGCCGATCCTGTGCCTTTCCCTGAAGTCCGGCCCCTCGTACCAGTAGGCCCCAGACACAATGTCCAACACGCCGTCGTTGTTTACGTCAAAGACTCCCGCCGCTTCGTACGTCTCGCGAGCCAACAGCGTCTTCTCCCATTTCACTGGCATGTGCGGTTTCCTTTCCCAGGTTTTTGCGGAAGAGGCGGCCGGCCTCAGTCCCTCGACGCGTGCGTGGAGGCGCCGGGCCCCGCCTATCTACCCGTCAAAAGGCGGATGTACTCGCGGGCAACCTTCAGATCTTCGAGCGCCTCCGCCGCCTCGCAAGGAGCCGGCGCCGTCGCGCGGACGAATTCGAGGAAGTTGCTCGCCTGATTCTTCATGGCGTGTACCCACGGCAGATGCGGGACCGTCACTTCGGGAGTCCGGTCGCCGGGGTCCCGGAGGATCTCCACGCGCCCCGCGCGGTTGCAGGCCATGGGGGCCGGCAATTCGACTTTGACGTATCCCCTCTGAAACGCGACAAGGGCCGATTCCTGCCAGTCCACGGAAGTCTCGTCAGGCGACATTTCGATCGTGCAGGGCACGCCGCTCGCGCTCCGACCCACCAAGAGCACGCCCGAGGGATCCGCGTGAGTGACCTCGTACGGTTCGCCCAGGAAGTATCGCATCAGATTGACCTGATGGATGTAGTAATTCACGAAACCGGCATACTTGCCAAAGGTTTCCTCATCCATGTCGCTCGGAGGCGGATCGCGTTCCAGTTCAGGTGCGGGGTCGCCGGTCCTCAGCAGGCCGTCGAACCCGCCGGCTATCCAATCGCCGGCCGGCATGAGGATGCGCACGTACCTCATGTCGCCGAGTTCGCCACATGCCTTGAGCCTGTCTACTTCCCGCTTGGCGTATTCGACGGCCGGGTCGCTGCGCTTGTGGTAGCCGACCATGTGTTTGCAGTTGCTCTTCTCGAGCGCTTGCACGATCTCCTCGCCTACCGCGACGGAAGCGGCCAGAGGCTTTTCCGTGAAGATCGGAAGCCTGTACTTGGCGATGTCCTTCACGAGGACGCCGTGGCGGTTGAACGGCTGCGAGCACACGATGCCGTCCACCTCCTCGCGGTTCAGCATGTCGTCGTAGGATTCATAGACGTTCGCAACGCCGTAGCGTTGTGCGGCCAAGGCGCGAAGCTGCGCCTTCAATTCGGCCACGGCAACAACCTCGCAGTCTTCTAGGACGGCGTAGTTGCGCAGGTGCGCGCACTGACCCATGCCGCCTACCCCAATGAACCCGATGCGGACGCTCCGTTTCTTTGTCATGAGCTATCGGTCTCCATTATACCCCGTTCAACCGGGATGAGCCGGATGTCGCCAAAGCGCACTGACGTTAGAACTCCGAACTTTGCGCCTTCGGCGTCGCTCGGCGAGGTTTGCTGCCTGCGCGATAGCTCGACCGCCGAGAGGCCAAAACTGCGAGGCGACGCAACGCGATCACAAGGCAGTCCGAGTCTGTGCGCCTAGCTCCATTCAGCCAATTCATCGTCAACGCCGGCCTGACCGAGTCTCCGAACCCGGAAATAGGTCGCCACGCCCTCAGGATCGGGGAACTCAGTCAATACAAGCCTCAGATCTGGACTTCCGCCGGCTGTAAAGCCCATCTTCTCCCAGCCCCTAATGCGGCAGGCCATCCCCCCAGGCCGCACCGACCCGTCGTCGATCGGCCCTTCCAGCGTTGCGGGATCGATCACGATCTGCCGCGGGTCGATCTTGGCCGCCGCTTCGTTCCGAGCCCGGCTCAGGCAGAACAGCTGCGGCCCGCGCATTACGGCCACGCGCCCGGACTGCGCTTTGCGGCCCCTAATGAGCCGCCACTCCATCGGCATGTCGAGCTCGACGCGGTCCCCACGCTTCCATGTCCGCTCGATCGCGATGAATGAACCCGATGATATGCCGCCTGCCATGGGGCGGCCGTTCACTCTCGCTGTCGCCTTCTCGCACCAGCGCGGGATGCGCAACGAGAGCGCGAAGGCCGCGGGCCTCGACGGCTCGACGAAGATCGCCACTTTGCCCGAGTTCGGATAGTCGGTCTCTTGGCGAACCCGGACCGGGACCTCGCCGTCGAGATCAACCTCGACCTCCGACGGCGCGTACAGATTCACCGCCAAGCCGCGTTCAAATTGGTAATAAACCATGCCCGGCAGTTCCGCCACGATCCGGCGGTAGTTGCAGGGACAGCAGTACGTATCGCGTTCGAAGTACAGGCGCGGTCCTTCGAAAGGCGAGTAGTACCGCAACCGGCGTCCGTCGGGCGACTGCGCGGCGAAGAGTCCGTTGTAGATCGCCCGCTCCATGATGTCGCCGTAGCGGGAGTCGTTTTCCATCCGGATCAGCTCGTCCAGAACGCGGATCAGATACGCGGTCGAGCAGGTTTCGCCGAGTCCTTCCGTCCCGTCCTGGGTGTCGTGCCAGCATTCGAACTGACTGCATGCGCCGGTGACCAGGAGGCCGTCTTCTTGAGTCAAGAACTGCATCATGCCTCGGGTCTTCCGCAGCAACCGAGGGTCGGGTTGTCGTTGGTGCAGACGCAGTTGGGCGAGACAGCGGTGCATGTAGGCGTAGGCGTGTCCCTCGATCGAGCCCCAGCGACCGAGCATGATCGGCGAATCCCACTCCGGGAGTTTTCGAAAACCTGTGCAGAAGTCGAGATATCGCTGCTCGCCGGTTTCGTCGTGGAGCATCAACAGCGTTTCTTCGAGGCCGGTCACAGCCGCGAAAACGGTGATCTCCGGCTTGAAGCGATCCGGCTCGGCCGACCAACGGCGGATGATGTAATCCATGAGTTTCACGGCCGCGTTGAGGGATTCCTTTTCCCCGAAGTCGCGATAGTCGCCGATCAACCCGCAGACGATATACGCCATCTCGTGAATATCCCAGAGCGCCCACATCCGCTTCTCCGGAACGAACATCCCGATATAGCCGTCGTCCTCCTGGGTCTTGATTGTTTCCTCAACCACGCGCCGCTTCAGCGCGAGGACCCGTGAGTCCTCCGCGTAGGCCGCGAAACGGACCAGGCTATCGATCAGTTTGCCGAGGCCTATGTATCCCTCGGTATGATTGCGTCGCCGGAAGGGCTCCAGGAAGTCCTTGTCTACGTCAAGAACAAGGAGATTGTTCTGGACAGTAATCTCAATCCGCCGGCCGATTTCGCCCCCGACCTTGACATGTCTCAACATGTTCTTCCCCTTCGGGGAGATGCTTTGGACCTTGATCGCGGCTCATCTGGCAGATGCCGACGGAAAGGCGCTTGCGCGTCATGGAATAGTCGTTGCGGTTCGTGCCGCAATCTTCGATGGCCGTCTTCAGGGAGCGCAAATCCGCCTTGGCGCGACTGATCTTGCCTCAGGCTTGCGCCTCCAGGAAGTTCGGGGCAGAGTTGGCGGAATGGGACGCCGTCTCTTCCGAACCGCGTCCCGCCGCGAGGATAGGAATAGTGCCACAAAAGGGGCGTCTTGTCAGGGATTTTCCCATTCCGCTCCTGCCCGACTGCGCGGGAATCCCAGCAGGGGCGCAGTCGCTGAACGACTCCTGCGCAACATGCTCAACTACGCCGCCCGAAGTCTCGGCAAACCTGTACTTGGCCGGAAACCGCAGATTCAGTGAGTCCCGCGCCTTGTCTTGACCTTGCGCGCCGTGGGGCGTCAGCGCCCCTGACTGCGTCCGCCCAAGCGGTTACCGTTCGACCTTCGCGTACCGGATCACGAGGCTGCTCTTGCGGTTCGGCAGTTGCGCATCCAACTTGGCGAGGAGTTCGCGGCCCTCCACGCGTTCCGTCGTGGGCGGCTCGCCTTCGGGCCGGCGCTCGACAGCATACAGGGCGCTGGGCTCGAGCGCCCGCAAGCCGACCTGCAGGCCCGAGTACGGAGACTGCGGTCCGCGGAAGAAGAGCGCGATGCCTTCACCCAGATCCGGGCGGTCGAACTGAAAGGCGCACCAGTTCTCTGCGACTCCGACGCCGGCCGTGAGCGGGTAGAAGTCTCCGTACCAATACTTCTGCTGGGCCTTGGCTTCCTCGAGTGTTTGCTTCGCAAGGGCCTGCGGGAAGTCCGCGGCAAGGTAGTCCCACTGGCAGATCAGGCCGCCCGTCGCGGCGGCTCGCATTTCGTAAGGCGTTGGCGCCCAAGCGCACGCCGTGTGCAGCGGCAGGTAGCAACTGACGCCGAGCGAGTGGCCCGGATTGAAATCGGCGTTCACGGGACTGCAGTTCGTGTCGCTGCGCCAGAGGGGCGCCGAGCGCATGCAGGTCTCCAGGTCGATGCGTCGTCCGCCGCTGGCGCAATTGTCGATCATCAGGCCCGGCCGCCGCTCGAGGAGTTCGTCCCACATCTCATAGAGTCCCTCGACATAGCGGATCTCGGTCATTCCCTGGCGGTCGGCGGCGTCGTTCGCTCGCCAGAATGGCAGCGGGTCGATGTTGAAGTCGTTGCGATAGACGTCCAGGCCCGACTCCCGGATTCTCTCAAACAGCATTTCCGTCAGCCAGCGGCGCGCCTTGGCATCGTCGAGCCGGAAGAGCCCTCCCTGCTCGGCGCCGAAGACAAACTCCGGATGGTCCTTCGCGATGCGCGTTCCCGGCGCAACGCGTTCGGGCTCAAACCAGAGAATGAATCGGAGCCCCTGCTCGCGGCACGCTTTGCCCACGGGCCCCAGGCCGCGGGGAAAGGCTTCGGGCTTGGGAATCCAGTTCCCCACGCCATGCGGGAAATCGCCGACGAACCAAGCTGCGTCGAACCAGTGCGAATCGAAGCCGAGCGCGGCCGCCTTCTTGATGGATTCGATCTGCCCCGTCTCGGTGGCCCACTCCGGCACGGTCCGGGAATAGCGGTCAAAGCACTGCAGCGCTACGGGCAGCGCCACGGGCTTGCCCCGGGCCTGAGGAACATAGTGGAAAAGCATCAGACGGCGGAAACGGTTGTGCGCCGTCACCGGATCAGCGGTATTCGCCATGAAGAGAATCCGGGGAGTCCGAATGCGTTCGCCCGGGCGCAGGACGAGGTGCGTGCGCTCCATCCCGGCGCGGAGCCGCGTGTGGCCCTCGTCGCTCCTTGTCACTTCCACGGCCCACTGGCCCGACCAGCCAATGGCGACAACGAAGGTCTCTCGACCGTACCGGACATCAAAAAAGGGGAAGGCGCCGTTGGAGGAGCGCCCGCCGTGAGGCGCCATCGAAAACAAGCCGCCCGCGCCGACCGTCGCATCCACGTTTTGGAAACTCTGTGGCCCGCAGTCGTCTCCCCGATTGTGGCCCACCACGAGGGGGTGTTGACTCTCCGCGCGCAGCAGCAGGTCGAGGGCTTGCACGTTCTCGATGACTGGCGTGTCTTCGGTCCCCGTGTTCTCAAGGCACAGGACCCAGTCCACCGCGGGGTATTCTTTGTAGACTTT
>DATKZW010000305.1:0-5138 GCA_035527775.1 Sumerlaeia bacterium
TTCGTACACGGGGACCGACCCGTAGCAATACTTCGCGTAATACGAACCTTGTCCCATGACGGGATAGTGGTCGTGATAGCGGGGACCTTCGGTGTTGTACTTCTTGGGTATCTGAGACATGACGCGCAACTCTTTGACCTGTCCGCGCTTGACTCCCTTATCCAGAAGTCCCTGGTACACGTCGGCGACGACAAAGGTCCCCTCGCCTTGGGGGTTTTCCGGGGCGGCGCCCGGGATCTTGTGCGGCAATGGTCTCGGCGCAAGCGGGATGGGACTGAAGCAGGACGTTTCGGGGTCCTCGTAGAGCGGGACCTTCCGGCCTTTGTCGTCCAAGAGAAAAAGCCGGTAACGCTGAGGCCCTCCTTGCACCGGCCCGCCATAGGCGACCAAGTAGAGGTCCTCGGCGATGGGCCATGGGTCGGCGTAGGCCCAATGGTATTCGACGTCGCCCGCCGCCCAAAACGGCGCGGCGGGTCTCGGATTCCAGCGGTCCGCGACCGTGGGCGCGTAGGGGATCTCCGGCGTGATATTCGTGATTCCCTTGGGATTCTCCAGCCCCGCGCTGCGATCGATGAGGCCGATGGCGCCGAGAGGCCGCCCGTGATGGGGCGCCATGGTGCAGATCGCCTTCCGCGCGCCGGGGATTTGCCGGGCGCCGTAGATCGCGTTGGGAATGGTCAAGGTGTTGCCGTAGAAGAGTTGGAGACGCGTGCCGTCGGGGTTGATCGTCCAGAGACCCTGGACGCAGAAGATGTTCTTGTCTTGGTACTCCCAGCGGGTGAAGAGAATCGAACCGTCGTCCTGAATGAAAGGCGTCGTGTCGCAGAGGGTGTTGTACTCGATGCGGCGCATGTTCCCCCCGTCGCCGTCCATGATGTACATGGCGGCGGCAAGGAAATCCTGACAAAGGGAAAACGACTCGACGCGGGTCGAACAGAAAACGACGCGCCCGTCCGGGAGGTAGACGGCGCTGGCGTCGTGATACGGCCCCGTCGTGAGTTGGCGCAGGCCCGTGCCGTCCACGTTGACCTCCCAGATGTGGAAGGAGTCCTCCTGCTTTCCGATGTTCTCCTTGATGTTGTCCATGAAGGAAAAGAGGAGTTTCCTCGCGTCGTAGGAGGCGCTCATGTCGAAGATGAAACCCGCTTCGCTCTCGAAAATCGTCCGGGCGCCTCTTTCGGGGCGTTGCGGATCATAGGCGTAGATCCGCGAACCCATCTTCGCCCCGGGATTGATCTGCCCAAGCATCGTGGCATTCGTCCCTTTGCGCGCCTGGGCCTCGCGCTTGATGAAAGCGATGCGCGGACATCGCTGGATGGCGAGATCGCGATGAAACTCCCCGATCCGGTCCAGGAGAAGTTGAAGGTTTCCGACCTGCGAAAGACCCTCCTCTTCTCCCGATTCGAGGGCCGCCCGCATCGCGGGCAGGCGCTCTTCGCATTTCCCGACCTCGCCAAGGAGATTCTCCGCTCGATCCGCGGCGTGGGGGGATCCCTTCAGGAGATCTTGAAGGAGCTCGCGCGGCGCCGCGAGATCCGCCTTTTCCAGAGCCTCGCGGGCGTCGCGGAAACGCCCGCGCACTTTGGAGACCTTGGCGTAGAGAGCGTCCCAGCGGGGATCTTCAGGCGCCGCTCCCGCGTCGCGCAGAACGTCGAACTCCCGTTTGAGCGCGTCCCCCGCTTTCCCCATTTCCTCCAGTGCGCACTCGATTCTGTGCGCCTCATCCGCGCCGCCCGTTTTCCGGGCCTTCACTTCATAGACGTAGTCCGACCAGTCGGCCGCGGGCGCAAAGGACCGGCAATCCGCGGCCATTTCCGTTTGGGCGTACGCGTCGCCTTCCCGCGCCCATGTGCCCTTCGCGGGCGTCCAGCCTTCGAAGGGGCGCGGCGAGGACCGGTCGCTCGCCGAACTCGCGGCAAGGGATCGGGCCGCCGCCATGAGGACGAGCCCCAGCGCGAGGGTCAGCGTTTGCGCCCGCGCCGAGGAGCGCCCTGGAACGCCATCTCTTTGCCTCAACGCGTTTTCCCCTTCTCGAGACCAACTTGCATTCCGATGCTTCCTGTTCGTGGGGCGGACCTCAGAGCGTCCCCGCCGGGCGTGCATGACTCGTCAATTCGTCGTCGAACTCCTTTGCCATCGCGCTGAGGCGCTCGACGATGTCCGGGCGCTCCGCCGCCAGATCGCACTGTTCGCGAACGTCCCTGTCGAGGTTGTAGAGCCGCGGGGGCGTGGGCTCTTGCTTTTTCTTGGGGTCGCCCTGCGTCCCGAGATGCAGTTTCCAGGGTCCGCTCCGCACGGCGCGCAGGCGGTCGCCGCCGTAAAAGCAGAATATCTCGTAGGGGGTCTTCGCGCCCGGCTTGCCGAACATGAGGTCTCGGATGTCTTTGCCGTCGATGGCGCGGTTGCGGGGCAACTGAGCGCCGATGAGTTTCGCCGTCGTCGGGAGGAAATCCATCGTGGTCGCCATTTCCGAGCAGACGGCGCCCGGGGGGATCTTCCCCGGCCACCACATGATGCAGGGCTCGCGATGCCCTCCCTCGAAAGCCGAAGACTTCCCCCCGCGCAGGGGAAGGGCCGAGCCGCCGTTCTTGCCCATTCCGAGCCAGGGACCGTTGTCGGACGTGAAGATCACGAGCGTGCTCTCGGCCAGGTCATTCGCGCGCAGCGTATTGAGAATCTCGCCGACGCTCCAGTCGATCTCTTCGATGACGTCGCCGTAAAGGCCGCGTTCGCTTTTTCCTTTGAACCGCTCGGACGCGAAGATGGGAACGTGCGGCATCGTGTGGGGCAGGTACAGGAAGAAGGGTCTGTCCTTGTTCTCCCTGATGAAAGAGGCGGCTCTCTCCGTGTAACGGCGCGTGAGCTGGCTCTGATCGGGGTTCGTCTCAATCGCCTCTTCGCCCTCGATCAGCGGCAGGGTCTCGATCTGCATATCGTTGGAGTAGGGCAGTCCGAAGTAGGTATCGAAGCCGTGCCGCGTCGGGAGGAACTTCTTGTGATGCCCGAGATGCCATTTCCCGATGCAGGCCGTGGCGTAGCCCCGCGATCTAAACATCTCGGCAATGGTGTGTTCGCCGGCGTTCAGACCGACCGTGTCTCTTGGGAACAAGACACGGGTGATTCCCGTGCGTTTGGGATACGATCCCGTGATCAAGGCCGCACGCGAGGGGGAACAGACCGAGGCGGCGACGTAGAAACCCGTGAACTTCATCCCTTCGTCCGCCATGCGATCCAGGTTCGGCGTCTTGATGTTCGGCGATCCGAAGCAGCCGACGTCCTGATAGCCCTGATCGTCCGTGAAGATGATGACGACGTTCGGCTTGCGCGCGCGCGAGTCGCCCGCGAACGCCAAGGGGCCCAAAGCGGTTGCCGCGCCCGCCGCGGCGGCGACGCTCGCCCGCCTCACGAATTCCCTGCGATTCATCTGCATCATTGCGCTGTTCCTTTCCGATGCGGCCTCTGCGCAAGCGCGCACCCAAGCGATATCGCTCCGCTGTCGCGCTTCCTGCGGAGCAAGAGGCCCTTGCCGAGCAAGGGAGCGCGCCAGCGTTTGTCTCATCCATCCCCTGCCCAGGGCGTCGCTCGCCGCGCTCGCCCTGCTGGGTTGTCGCCATCCGACCCTTCATGGATGGCGTTTACAGCATAGATCTCTGGGCGCGGAATATCCACCACGAGGAGCGCCGCCTCGACGACGCGCGCCGTTGCGCCGACTGGCCGCGTCCCCCTTGACATCATCCCAAAGCCCGCAAAGGAGGAAGCCGCAAATGCGAGCGCCGCATCAAGACAGGACATGAATGCGAAACGTTCTGAACCGCTGCATGGATGTCAACTGCCGATTCACATGTCGTCAAAAAACACGATCGGGGTAGCGGCGTCGGAATACCGTGTATTCGACGACTGCTTGGAGGACAAGGGAAGCATCTCCTGAGTCGCAGAAAGGGTCATTGTGGGAAAGCCGTACCGGCACCCGCAGTAAGCGAAGCGCACGTTCATCGTCGGGGTCGAGACGTCGGGAGGGTCGGTTTCCTGAGTCATCCAGGTATGGGTCACTCTCAGATTGCGGTCCGGCAATGCGACCGAGATAAGATGGCAGTGTCGCGATTCCTGCATGAGGACGGAACGCGAGAACATTGGGTTCGCGTACGCGCCCAGTCCCTGAAGCAGTCCTGCCAAGAACGCCGGCCGATCGCACGGACGGGCGTGGGCGATCGGGTCAGAACAGTTCGGGTCTTTCTCCAACGCCTTGTGAGCGTACATGAGAACATGATCGAAGGCATTGCAAAAGAAGAGAAGATCGAACGGTCTCGAGTCTGTCTCCTCGATGAATGGAATGATTCCCGAGACGGAGCCGGTGTAAGCGGAAACAGACCCGATCTGCATTTGTCGGTTCCCGACACCCAGAATCCGACGGACGATTTCGAGGGCGTTCTTGGCTGCGATAACACAAGGCTCGTTCAAGTCGTTCAGAACGAAGGACACTGTCAGCGGCGTTTGGCGCCGAACGATGCCGGCCTTTATCGCCTGATTGAGGAAGTCAATAATCCCCACACTGGCCATTCCCGCCCCGCAGGCCATGTCGATCACAGTAAGTTCGCCAGTCTGTGAAAGATACCGGATGGATTCCTCGTCTCCGAGAACGGAGCAAAGGATCTTGCTGATCTTAAGGAGATGGCCCGTGAAGAGATACGTCAGATTCTGGCCAATCCCCTCCTCATCCTCAGGCCAAGCAGCCCTGTTGCCATTCTGAGGGGTTGGAAACTGGCCTCGGGCTCGTACAAGGAATTCTCTGACAAACAGAGACCGGGACCACACCTTATCCCGCATCCACCGCTTCTCCAGCGCCTCTTGTATTGAATTCGGTCCAAGCATCATTGCGACCTCCTTCCTAGAAGTCGCGGTGTCTTACCCTGAGTCTTTATAGATTGGAATTCCCTTCCGGGCGCGAAAATCCGCTATTGACCATTTAATCATTGCGTCATGACTAACAGATGGTGTAGAAAGGCCGGGACGTTTATCGGCAAATGGGGAGGGAGTGATTGGGGGCGGGCATGGATCGGGAGAGGAAACCGGCGGAAGGGGACGGGGCGGGGTCGGAGCGGGGGCTCAAGGTGGTGGCGTGGCAACGGCGCGCGGAGGTG
>DATKZW010000306.1:0-5737 GCA_035527775.1 Sumerlaeia bacterium
TGGTCGCCATCATCGCCATTCTAGCGGCCATCGCTGTCCCGAACTTTCTCGAAGCGCAGGTGCGCTCGAAGATCTCGCGCATCAAGGCCGACATGCGGTCGCTGGCCACGGCCATCGAGTCCTACCGCGTGGACAACAACGCCTACCCCATTCTGCGCGGTTATATCGGGAACTGGTACTCGTACTGGCACGGCGGCGTCCACATGTGCTGGGACCTGACGACGCCGGTCGCCTACGTGACGTCCGTGGACCTCGCCGATCCCTTCAGCGGCCTGGGCAGGGACGACACCGGATGGCTGGACGGGGCGCGCCCCTACAGCTTCAGTTACGTCAACACCAACCTGGCCCGAACGGAGGATTGGAATCTGCCGAAGATCGATTCGCCCCAATGGCTGCTTCTCTCCCTAGGGCCGGACTACCAGAAAGGCCCCAACCCCACGGGACAAGAGGGATGGATGATCCTTTCCTATGCGAACGACCCGCCGTCCAGCCCGACTCCCAACGACCGCCGATTCGCGCTCTGGGAATACGACGCCACCAACGGCACGCGATCCGGGGGCGACATCATGCGGTGGCAGTGACGCCGGCGCGGGCATCGGGAAGGCGGGAAGAATGGATTGCCGGCGCCGGAGGATGCTTCACGCGATGATTCCCTTCGTCACGCTCTGCGCGAGCGAACCTTCCGCGTTCGCCGCGGCGGCGGCGGCGTTCACGGTCGAGGCGGACTTCCTGGGCGACGGGACCTGGTGCGTGTACGATGATCTCGAGGCGCCCGCCGGAAGGACCGCCACGCACGTCTTCCCAGACGGTTGCAGCGCGCACTGGGTGCGTCTCACGGCGGATTGCCCATGCCGTGCGTCCGTTATCCTTACATACGACTGGTCCCTTGCGTAGGGCGGGGCAACGCCCCGCCGCTCAGGTGGAAAACGCCGCCCACTCAGGTGAGAAGCCGATGAAAACCCCGACATCGATCCTCCGCCGCGCATTCCGTCACACAAGGAGTCTGCTCATGGTTGCCGCTTTCGCTTCCACGTCCGCTGTTCCGTACGCCCACACCGTCCTCATAGAGGCCGAGGCCTTCGACAACCCGGGCGGGTGGGTCCTCGATCAGCAGTTCATGGACCAGATGGGATCGCCCTATCTGCTGGCGCACGGGCTGGGCGCGCCGGTCGAGGACGCAACAACAGCCGTCGAGTTCCCCGCGACCGGGGGATATCACGTCTGGGCGCGGACGCGCGATTGGGTCGCGCCGTGGAACGCGCCCGGCTTGGCAAACGCAGCGACGGCGCCGGGGAAGTTCCAGCTCGTTGTGGACGGCAAGCCGTTGGAAACGGTTTTCGGAACGGAAGGCGCCGAGTGGCATTGGCAGGATGGGGGAATTGTTGAAATCGAAAAACGCAAAGTCCCGATCGCGCTGCACGATCTGACCGGATTCGAAGGCCGGTGCGAAGCGATCATCTTCTCTTCCGCCCCCGACTTCACTCCCCCGAACGAGCGCGAGGCCTTGGAGGTCTTCCGTCGGAAGGCCTTGGGCCTTCCCGAAGAGCCTGACGACGCGGGCGAGTTCGACCTGGTCGTGGTCGGCGGCGGCATCGCGGGAACGTGTGCGGCCCTTTCCGCCGCGCGCCTCGGGCTGCGGGTGGCCTTCATTCAGGACCGGCCCGTGCTTGGCGGCAACAACAGCTCGGAGGTGCGCGTTTGGCTCGGGGGCGAAACGAACTATGCCCCCTATCCCCGAATCGGCGACGTGGTGAAGGAACTCGATCAAGAGCGCAGAGGACACCCCGGTCCGGCTGAGATATACGAAGATGAGAGGAAGGAATCGCTCGTTGAGACCGAGAAGAACATCTCTCTTTTCCTGAACTGCCGCGCCAACGCCGTGGAAACCGAATCCGGGCGCATCCAGGCCGTGGCGGCGCGGCACGTCGGAACGGGTCGGCGGCTGCGGTTCCGAGGCGGGTGCTTCGCCGATTGCACGGGCGACGGCGCGATCGGCTTTCTCGCCGGCGCCGACCATGAGATGACGCCCACGGGTCACATGGGCCCCTCGAACCTGTGGAGCGTCGTCGACACGGGCAAGCCGTCGCCTTTCCCGCGCTGTCCCTGGGCCGTCGACCTGAGCGACAAGCCTTTTCCCGGTCGCGAGGGCCACGCCAGCGGCTACGGCGCGGGGCTCGCCTCGCTGGGCAAATGGTACTGGGAAAGCGGCTTCAATCGCGATCCCATTGAAGACGCCGAGCTGATCCGCGACGCCAACTTGCGCGCCATGTACGGCGCGTGGGATTGCCTGAAAAACGTCGATTGCCAGTACCCGAACCATCGGATCGAGTGGGCGGCCTACATCGCCGGGAAACGCGAGTCGCGCCGCCTCCTCGGCGACGTGGTTCTCACGCGCGAGGACATCGAGAGCGGCAAAAAGCATCCGGATGGCTGCGTGCCGACGAGCTGGAGCATCGATCTCCATCTGCCCGACAAGCGATACGTGAAAGGCTTCGAGAGCGACCCCTTCATTTCCAAAGCCGATTTCGGGGAGTACAAGCGCCCGTATTGGGTCCCATACCGGTGTCTCTACTCGCGCAACGTCGAGAATCTCTTCATGGCCGGGCGCGACATCAGCGTCACGCACGAAGCCCTCGGCGCGGTGCGCGTGATGCGCACCACGGGCATGATGGGCGAGATCGTCGGCATGGCGGCCGCGATCTGCAAGAAACACGGCGCAACGCCTCGCGGCGTCTATGAGAATCATCTCGACGAGCTGAAGCACCTCATGAAGCGCGGCATCGGCAAACTCCCCGCGCCCGCGTTCCGAACCGAGAGAGGGCCCGATCCGCGGCCCGAAGACCCTTCGTGAGGTCGTCTTTGCCGGGGTCTTATGCACGGCTGCATTGAGCGGAAACGCCGACGAGACACCACTCTCTCTCTCTTCATCGCTCGAACGCCCGCCTTCCGCCGCCCCGGCGCGCCGTAGTTGCCCTTCGCCTGGATGCCGAAACGCCGGAAAAAGACCTTAGCGCGAGAAGATCGTCATCAGACCCCACATCGCAAGTCTGACGCTGACTCTTCTTGCGCACTTGCGGCCGGCGGCCGCATGTGGCAGTATGGCGCGGACACGAGGGATCGTTGTCGGGAGTTCAATCTAACAGTGGAAATCCGCGCGCGAAGGATTTCCGGGAGGTGAAGGGCTCATGAAGTGGTGGAAAATGGCTGCTGCAGGGCTGTTGATTCTGTCGGTCGCGGTCTGCCCCTGGCTGCGGTGGGGGCCGGAGGCGGCCGCCGCGGACGAGAAGGTCCAACTGGAGGACAAGGATTTTCCGGAGCCGAAAGGCAACATCACGACGGAGCATTACATTTGCTACCACACGGCCGGGCCGATCGCGATGGATGGAAAGCTGGACGAGCCTTCATGGGACAAGGCGCCGTGGACCAGCTACTTCATCGACATCGAAGGGGACCGGGTGAGGCCGAAGCCGTACTTGAAGACGCGGGTCAAGATGCTCTGGGACGAGGAGAACCTCTACATCGCGGCGGAGCTCGAAGAGCCGCACGTGTGGGGGACATTGACGCAACGGGATTGCGTCGTCTGCTATGACAACGACTTCGAGGTCTTCATCGACACGAACGGCGACACGCACCATTACTACGAGTATGAGATGAACGCTCTGAACACGGTCTGGGACCTGCTTCTGCCATGTCCGTACCGCGACGGCCTGGCGATGACGATCGACGCGTGGGACATCCAGGGGCTGAAGACGGCGGTCCACGTCCGAGGAACGCTGAACGACCCGAGCGACACGGACGAGGGCTGGTCGGCGGAGCTCGCGTTCCCGATGCGGGTGATGAAGGCGAGCTGGTACCAGCCGCCGGCGCCCCCCAAGAGCGGCGAGCAGTGGCGCATCAACTTCTCGAGGGTCGAGTACGAGGTGAAAGTCGAGGACGGCAAGTACGTGAAGACGGCCAAGCCTTGCGAGAACTGGACGTGGTCGAACCAAGGCATCTGCAACATGCACTACCCCGAGATGTTCGGAATCCTGCAGTTCTCCACGAAAATCGTCGGCGAAGGGACGGACGCCTTCATCCCGCATCCCGACGACGACGAGGCGAAGGGCCTTCTGCGCAAGATCTACTACCGCGAGAAACAGTACCAGAAGAAGACTGGGAAGTTCACGACGAACCTCGAGGCCCTCGGCATCGAGCCGCGGAAGATGACCTACTGCGAGTGGCCGCCGGTGGTGCAAATCACCGACAGCCTCTTCGAGGCGCGCATCGACGCGCAACCCGGCCAAGGCGGCGAACCGCGCAAGCGCTGGCACATCCGGCAAGACTCGAAGACGTGGACAACCGAAATCGGCGGCGCGGCCGCCAAGGCGGAGTAGGCGATCGATCGCTTCGCTTGTCGCCTCAGAAACACGTTTCAAGTTCTTGAAAGAGCCTGCCGAAAAAGCCGCGCCCCGGCGCATGGCCGGGGCGCGCAGACGGGCCTGATGAAGGCCAACGGGGGATCAGTTCTCAACGACTTCCCACTCGTTCCGCACCATCTCGACGACGCGCGGCGCTCCGGGCGGCCCGTTGACGCCGCCCAACCGCAAGTCCCAGGCCCACTTGCGGCTGGGAGCCTGGTAGACCGGGCTTCCGTATTTCCATTTGCCGGTAGCCGTTTCGCTTTCCCATAGAACGACAATCGACCCGCTGAAGTTGAACGCCCTTCCGCTCCAGTTCTCCAGGAAGCGGAAGCTGTTCTCCACGCCGCCGCTGTACTGGCCGTCGGCGCTCGCCACGATTCCGCCGAGGCAGACGGCGTTTACGGTCGTTTCGGACGCGATGCTATAGCCGACGCCGTCATTCCAGGAGTTCGACAGTATGGTGATGGCGTCTCCCGCCACCATGCACAGGGGGCCGCTCTCGGTCTGGTTCGCCGTGTTGAAGTCGCCTTGGATGTAGACCGGGTCGTCCGTGGCGACGGTGAATCCAGTGGCGCCGGGGGCCACGGGCGCTTCCGCTCCGTTCAGCACGCGGACCACGCCGTCGTCGGCGCCGGCGGCGGTGTCTTCGTTCGACACGTAGAGGATTCCGTTGCTCGGCATAATCCCGCTTTCAATCATGTTGGCCAGGTCCACGTCGATCGAGAACTGGGTCCCGTCGTGATCGTCGCGTCCCGCCTCACGCGCGTCCTGGAACTGACTGACGCGGACGATGGATTTTTCGGTGGCGTTCACGCCGGCGGGGGGAAGTCCCCATTTGATCGCGTCGCCGTCGTCGTGGTCGATGTAGTACTCGAGCGGAACGTTGTTGCCGGCGGCGTCCGTGCCCATCAGAACCTGGCGGCCGTTGTAAGGGCTTCGCGGTATCACGCCGGCGGCCGTGGCGATGATCTTCAGTCCCGCCTTGTACTCGAACTTCTCCTCCGTGAGGGAATGCGTATCGGCAGCCGGATCTGCGCGCTCGATGATGTCATGGGGAGAGAAGGGATTGATGGGATCGTCGACGCTTGGGATGGGGATCGCCAGTTTCTGAACCCCGTCGGCGCTGTCTCTCAGGTAGGCGTTCCAGAGGTCTTGGGCGGCGGCGGCCCAGTTCGTGTCCTGACTGTCGATCCAGCCGTCGCCGTTGCTGTCCCAACCGGTCCCTCCGCCGGTCATCGACACCTGGCCGCCGCCGTCGGAGAAGGAGACCGCGCCGTTGCTATTGGCCTCCCCCGAATCGGGATGGCGCCCGTGATAGACGTCTCCGTGCGCGGTGA
>DATKZW010000307.1:0-2912 GCA_035527775.1 Sumerlaeia bacterium
CGAACCGTGGGAAATCGTTCCAGAAAACGCTCGTAGTAGGGGACAACCGTTGCGACCTGGGTCTGCTGGAGCATGAACTCCGAGACGAGAATGGCGTAGGGATCGCGCGTGCGACGCCACGGAAGGTCCCGCTTCTCGGCGTCGTACCAAGCGAGCAGGTCCCCGGCGAGCCGCCGGGCCAAGCGGGGCGCGGCGTGAACGGCCTGGAACAAGGCGGGTTTCTGTCTGGGCATGCGCCGGTTTCCCGTCGGGGGCAGAGGGCCGCGGCGAGGGGATCTTAGCAGAAACGCCGCCGCCGCGACGAACCATAATTTCGATTGACAAGGAACATCTGATATGCTTGAAGTTAACCCGTCTTTTCGCGGGTCTCCTTCCCGCGCCCCGGTTTGCCAAATCCTCTTGGAGGCCACGCAACGGATGACTGCTCGAATCCTCTCCGCCATGCTCGCTTTCGCGATCCTGATTGCTGGCGCTACGCCGCTCCAAGCTCTCGACCCTCCCATTCCCTCTCCCCGTCTGCTCTCTCTCCACTATGAGTTGATGGGCGAATCGGAGGAAGCGCTGGTGAAAGAGGCCTCGGTGCGCGCCATCTTGTCGGCTATCGGCCGAGTCTACTTCTCCGACCTCATGCTCCGCGGGCGGTCCCTTCTGGACGCTTACGTTGACAAGCGCTGGATGGACTTCGCCGTTCATGAAGTCAGCCTCAGCGAAGTCCGCGGCGGCAGACGCTTCGTCAATCTGGACGTCCTCGTCGACTGCAAGAAGCTGTATGACGATCTGCACGAAAAGAGATTCATCTACCGTCCCGCCCTGCGGCCGGTGTTCTACGTTTTCCTCTCCGAGACCTACGATGGCGAGAAGACGACGCCGGTAGGCAGAAGGCATCTGCTCGAAACCATCCAGAACCGCGAGTACCGCTATCTCTGGGCAAACGACGCCGAGGACTTCAGCGTCCCGCCGTCCCAGAAACAAGAGGTCGCCGTCCGCGAGCCCCTGCCTGATCTCGACGTCAGTCGCATGGCTGAAGACTTGGCGTCGGCGTGCGCCGAGGCGCAACGCAACGAAGTGGAGGTTTTCATCGCCGGAACGCTGGAGACGAAGACCACGCGCAAGGGAAAACTCTATTTTGACGAGTACACCTTCGTGGAGACGTTCTGCTCTCTCAAGCTGATTCGCAGCGACACGGGCGAGGCGCTGGCCTCGGATGAAGTGCGCACGGCCGCGGGACACGTCAACGCGGCCGACGCCGTAGCCGCCGCCACGCGAGCGGCCGTCGATAAGATCGCTCCCGGCCTTTTCGACGTCTTCGACAAGCAGTGGGGGAAAACGATTCTGCGCAAGGCGAACCTGCGCGTCATGGTTTTCGGCGCCGATAACGACTCCCTCGATCTTCTCAAGCAGGTCCTGACCGGCGTCTCTCCCGACCTCGAGATTTACACGCGCAGTTCTTACGCCGATGTCGCCGTTCTCACGCTAAGTTGGAAAGACCGGACGCGCGACCTTGTCGACGTCCTCCGCCAGACCCACTACCCCGACTTGATCATGGCGCCCATCGAGCCGGATGGAATGGTGGTCCAGATTTTCTGACCCGCCGGGCGGGAGTCTGGGGCGAGCGCTTCCCGTTTCCGCGCGCGGGATTTCTCCTGGAGATCTTCTTCTCCGGGGTGCTCTGCGGCTCCGTTGCCGTCCCGCGAGGAGATTCCAGTCTCATGGTTCCATACACACGGTTGATCCCGGCTGCGACGCGCTTTCCGGGGCTTGCTCTCGGGGTTTCTGCCAGAGTGAAGGCGCGCCTTCAGCGCTTGCTCCCGGCGTTCGTTCTGATAGGCGCTTTCAGCCTGACCGCCTGCGCCGGAAAGCGTCCCCAACCCCCCAGCGATCCGATCGCCGAGACGCTCCAGGAGATCGAGACCTACCGCGGGGAGGGGGGGGCCCGATCCCTCGATCACGCGCTTTCGGACGATCCCGCGTACTTGGCGCTGGGCGACCGGCCGACGACGGCGGCCGTCCAGTTCTCCGGCCCCATTTGTCGCATCAACCTCTCGGACGTTCTCCTGACCACGCTGAAGAACAACCGGGCCATCCGCATTGAGGACTACAATCGGTCGATTGCCGAGGACGGCATTGAAGCGGCCAAAGGGATATACGACCTGCTGATCTCGGCTTCCTACGAGTATTCGAAGAGCGAGACGCAAGATCCGCGACGCGTCAATCCCGATTCGCCGCGCAACTCCCTTTCCATCACGAAGCAACGGCAGTACACGCTCGATCTTTCCCTCCAGCAGCTCGCGCCGACCGGCGGGATCCTGTCGCTTTTCGCGAGTCAGTTCCACAAAAAAGGCGAGGGGTTCACGAGCAGCTTGTTCGAAGACGTCAATCCTTACGATTCCTTGACCTTCGGCGCGTCCTTCATCCAACCGTTGCTGCGCGGTTTCGGCCCTTACATCACCAACGCCCCCATTCGCATCGCCGGTCTGCAGGAGAAGATCGCGCGCGAGAATTTCCGCAATCAGGTGATCGCTCAACTCGTGAATTCGGTGAATCTCTACTGGGAGCTGGTCTTCTCCATCGACAACTACGAGGTGAATCGCCTTTCTCTGGAGCGGGCGCGCGAGCTGCTCCGCATCACCGTCATCAAGCGCGACACGGGGGTCGAGCCGCCCAGCGTCGTCCTTCAGGCCGAGGCGGAAGTCGCTCGTCGCGAAGCGCAGGTGATCGACGCGCGCCGCCTGATCGCCGACGTTTCGGACTCCCTCAAACGGAGCATGAATATCACGGAGGGCTCGGAGAAGTGGCGCTACAACCTCGTGCCCGTTGACCGGCCGTTGGTCACGCCCGTTTCGCTGAACGACGAGGCGGTCTTCGCGGAGGCGCTTCAGTTCCGCCCCGACTACCGAGGCGCCCTCCTCAAC
>DATKZW010000308.1:0-4084 GCA_035527775.1 Sumerlaeia bacterium
ATCCATGAGCAGGACCCCGCTGGGCCCGCTTCCTTCGACGGCGTCACGACGGTCACGGCTGGCAACGGGATCGACGGCGAGGCCGCCGGCGACATCACGCTGAACATCACGGCGTTCCACTCCGACGGCGGCCCGGCGACCCGCTTCATACTCCGCGGCGCGCGAGGACAGGACGGGGGCGACCACTTCGGCGGCAAGTCCGGGGACTCCATGGACACCTACGGACGCGGGCTCCGTACTGATGTCCACGGAATTGTCTATACGGCGCCGCCCGGCTACGACATCACCTACATCAAATGGACAGACTACACGGCGCTTGGCGCCCCGATCCCCTTGCACGAGAAGGGAGATCCCAATAAATGGCCAGGCGACGGATCGAATGCCATCGCCGCGGGCAACGCCGGAGATGGCGGCGACGCGGGTCAATTCGCGGCGACGCTGGACCTGGCCGCGTTCGCGGATCTCGGCGGCGGCTCCAGGGGAGACGTCGAAAGTGTCACGTGCACCGGAGGGATGCCCGGCGATCCTGACCACGCCGTGCGCGTCTGGATCGACTCGGTCCTGCTCATTGTCGTCAAGATAAGCGACGAGACGCACGACGCGAAGTTCGGCAGGGGATGGCAGACGCCCCCTCGTTCCGATCTCGAGTACTGGGGCGTCGATGGATCCCCGACCACCTTCTCGATCCAGGGCTCGCCTCTGGACGCGATCCGGCCCTCCTGGATCGCCGCGGCGCTGGACCTCGCCCGCAAGACGTATCTCCGCGGCGACCTCGCGGCGGCGGAAGAGACGCTGTCGAAATACGCCGACCTCCTCAACGTCCTCGAGGACAGCTGGCCTGAGGATGTCGAGTATACGCCCGAGCAGATGAACCTTCTGGCCATGCGCGACGAGATGCAGGGCATGCTGCACCGCATCGCGGGCGGCCTGGACTACTTCGGCAATCCCGCCGGATGGGTTCCCATGCTCTCCTTCGAGGTCAACAAGGGCGCCTTCGAGGGGGAGATCGACCACGCTCTCAACATCATGTACCTCGCCTACCTGACGCGCCACGCCGGCGACAGAATCCAGACGCGCATGACCGGTCTCCAGGAACTCTGGGACGCGCTGGCCGAGCAGACCGAGGAGATGCAGGATCTTTATGCGGAAAGCGTGGAACTCATCCCGTGGCTGCACGCCGAGGCCGAGCGGGTCAAGGGCAGGACGGAAGGCGTTCGCCAGGACATCGTGGACCTCGTCGCGGAACTCGAGCGCCAAGCCATGGAGGCCAAGAAGGGGGAGCTCATCTTTCGAGCGGCCCTGTCGGGCGCTCAACTGGGTCTGCGGATCAGCGCCGTCGTCATGAAGGCCATCCCCGTTGGCCAGCCTTATCTGGGAGCCGCCGGGGGCATCGCCGACATCGCCGGGAAATTCAACATCGACGACATCCGGGGAAGCGTTCTTTCCTCCATCGGCGGCACGGCGGACGTGACGGCCTCCTTCGCCGACGATCTCTACAAGAAGAAACTGGAGGACGTTACCAAACAGGTAAAGGGCGTTGATCCAAAGGACGCCCAGATCAGCAGCCGAACGGCGACGATGCGGAACTTCACCAAGGCCACGACGGCCATGACGGGCAGCGTCAAAGGCATCGCCAACATCCTGGGCGAGTATCGGCTCCCCATACCGGACGTGACGGCCGAGGTCGAGAAGTTGAAAGCCGAATCGGACGAGTTCACCACGCTCTCGCGACAGTTGCTCGACCTCGCCGAGGAAAAGATGATCCTCTTCGAGCGGCTGATCGCCGCGAACGAAGCCATCGTCCTCATCCCCAACCTTATTGCCCGCAACATGTTCGCCATGGACGCCATCCAGCGCGAGATCGGCAGAAACCAGGAGCTCTTCGCGCCGGAAACCATCGAGCATCTCGACGAGATCGAGCGACGCGCCCGCGAGCGGCTCCTCAAGTACCACTACTACATGGCCAAGGCCTACGAGTACCGCTTGCTGAAGCCCTATCCCGGTCAGCTGGATCTCGGGCCCATCGTGGACAAGATCGTCGCCATGACGGACGCGACGACGACCGCCCCGATACGCGGCGATCAGTTCGCCGCCCTCAAGGCGCTCTATCGCGAGCAGATCGCTCTGGTCGCCGAGACGATCTTCGACGAGTACAACTCCAACCGCCCCGAGCTCTCCGTGCCCGTGCGGTTCAATCTCACCCAGGAGGAGCTCTCTCAGCTGAACGCCGGTCGTCCGGTCAAACTGAACCTGATGGACATCGGCGTCTTCCTGCCTTCGGAGGAGAACATCCGGATCGTCGAGTTCAACGTCGTGGACGTCTCCGCGGTTCCGGAAGCCGATCCGGGGCGATGGGCCTTCCTTGACGTCTACATGGAACACTCCGGCGTCTCCAACATCATGAGGAACGGGGAAGTCTACCGGTTCCGCCATTACAACGCCTTGACGGAGAACCCCATTGTCTGGGGCGCGCGGTGGGACTGGTACGATCCGGAGTGGGCCGTCTCCATCGGGCCTAGCGCCGCCAGCGACTCGCTCCTGCGCTCCCTTCTCTCGGGAGACGCCGTCAGCGACATCATGCTCTACTCCCGTCCCGGAGGGTGGGCCGACATCATCCTCACCAAGGACGTCAATACGGAAACCGGCGCGGACATCGCCATCGATCGCCTCCGGCTCGAGGTCGTCTACGACTTCGTGCGCCGGCGCACCAGCCAGGCGGGACTCCGAGTGATCGTCTCCGAACCCGGCTTCCAGCCGCACTTCATTGTCAGCAAGCCGGATCTGAACGAACGCCAGGACGGC
The DNA here is from genome assembly GCA_035527775.1 of Sumerlaeia bacterium. GTDB lineage: Bacteria > Sumerlaeota > Sumerlaeia > UBA8349 > UBA8349 > DATKZW01. The sequence goes on from DATKZW010000308.1 coordinate 2,803, forward strand.
CGCGGCGGCTTCTACCGCACCTATATGCGTCAGGAGACCGTAACCGTCCAGGCGCCGGAGCGTTACGGCGCCTGGCAGTTCCAGAAATGGACCGGCCCCTTCGGCCAAGACCTCGGGCCCCAAGCCGGCGCGGGCTTCCTCATGGCGGCGGCCCGCCCCGCGAACAGTCTGAAAGCGACGCCTTGGACTGACCCCGTGGCAACGGTCGACTTGAGCGACCACCGCGCGATCCGCGCCAAGTACGTGCTGTTGTCAGGCCCCGAGCAGCCTGCGCCCGCCGACGGCGACACGAACGTTCCCCTCGGCGTGACGCTGGACTGGGAAGACGTCGCGGACGCAACGCACTACGACGTCTACCTCTGGCTCTTCGACGACGCGAAGCCAACGAGCCCGACGGCTGCGGGTCTCACGACAAGCGCTTGCACGCCGCCGAGAAACCTGGACGCCAACACCAGCTACACTTGGCAGGTCGTCGTCTGGGCGGGCCACCTGATGGCGGAAGGACGCGAATGGCGTTTCCGGACGGGCGAACGCGTCTTCTCGCCCACGCCGACCCCCGTGCCCGCGGCAACGCCCACGCCTGAGCCGGAACCGATTCGAGCGCTGATCCGATCCTTCTACGAGATCATCCTCGATCGCGACGCCGAGCTGGGAGCGGTGGACTCGTGGCATCACGGCTACTTCGACTACGCCGTGGACTTCAACATCGACGTGCGCTTCATCCCCCGCGAGATGGCGCGCCTCTTCTTCCTCTCCGAAGAATACGCCGCGCGCCACCGCTCGGACGCCGGCTTCATCGCCGACTGCTACAGCGTCTTCCTGACCCGCGAGCCGACCCAGATCGAGCTGGACAACTGGCTCGGCGGCGCGTGGAACCGCAGCGAGGTCATGACCATCTTCGCCGAATCGGAGGAATTCGCCAGCCGCATAGAGGCCATGTATCCCCGCTACGGCGGCAACCCCACGCGCAACTTCGTGACGACTATGTACATCGGCCTGCTCGATCGGCTCGTCGACAGGGAGGGCCTCGAATATGGCGCCGGCCTCTTCGACGCGGTGTTCGCCTCGGGCGGCATCGAAGCGGTCCGCGCCCAGGCCAAGCAAATGACGCGGGAGGTGATCGTCTCCGAGGAGTTCCTTTCCAAGAACCCGACGACGGCCGTTTGCGTCTCGCGGTTCTACCGCGCTTTCCTCGGCCGATTCCCGAGCGATGCGGAGGCGACGTACTGGTCCGGCGAGCTCGACTCCGGTCGACAAACCACCAACAGTATGATCGAGATCT